>PBTW01000065.1 GCA_002729315.1 Gammaproteobacteria bacterium | reverse complement strand
TGGTCAAACGTAACCGGAGATCCCGTGAGCTTGCCGGGATGAAACCGGCGCTGAAATTTCAAGGAAGCAGATTGAGATTTGACGTCTACTTCCGCTAGAGCAGGCGCTGAAGAATGAGTTCATAAATTCTGGAAAGCTTCTCAATATCGGCAATCCGCATTCTTTCATTTAGCTTGTGGATCGTGGCATTACAGGGGCCTATTTCAACAACCTGTGCGCCAGTTGGCGCGATGAAGCGACCGTCTGAGGTGCCGCCTCCCGTCGAGGCGTCAGGGAGAATTCCGGTTACCTGTTTAACACATTCTTGCACGATTGTGATTAATCGTGGCTCCTCGGTTAAGAAGGGCTCACCGGAGACATGCCACTGACATTCGTAGTCGATCCCCGCAGAATTCAATTCCTGTTCGATCTGCCTGATCAATGCGGTTGATGTATGTTCGGTGGAGAAGCGCAGGTTGAAGTCGATTTCTAACCGCTCGGGGATCACATTATTGGCGCCAACTCCCCCATGGATATTGGATATTTGAAAACTCGTTGGTTGGAAAGACTCGTTGCCATTGTCCCAGTGGGTTTCAGTGAGTCTTAGGAGCACAGGCAGTGCCTCGTGAATCGGGTTGAGTGCCAGATGAGGATAGGCTACGTGTCCCCTGATGCCTTTAACCAGCAGTTTGCAGGAAAGTGAGCCGCGGCGACCGATCCGAATGGTGTCTCCTAACCGCTCGGAGCTGCTTGGTTCGCCGACGACGCAGTAGTCTATTTTCACTCCGCGCTGGGCCAGCTGCTCCATGACATAACGGGTGCCTTCTAAGGCTTGACCTTCTTCGTCACTCGTAAGTAAAAATGCTAGGCGAGCTGCGGGACGGCGATTGGCAACAAACCTCTCGCACGCTGTCACCATAGCGGCGAGGCTTGACTTCATGTCTGCACTTCCTCGACCGTACAGAAATTCGCCATCCTCAGTTGGCTGGAATGGCGGATAGCGCCAGTCATCGAGTGAGCCGGGTGGCACCACATCAGTATGCGCTGCAAAGACCAGTAGCGGGCCCTGATCTCCTAATGTTGCCCACAGATTGCTGACAGGACCGGAATCAATTCGTTCAGTCGCAAAACCAAGCGGCTCCAGACGCTGAGCAATAAGCTCCAGACAGCCATTGTCGTTCGGTGTAACGGACTCAATGGAAATAAGCGCTTTCGCCAGCTGTAAGGTATCAGTCATCATAGGACCTAGTTATTGCTGTGCAGATCTTGATTCAGACTTATCTGAGTCTGCTTCGGAAGTGCTTCCACGGCCCCAGAAAGCGAATTCCGGCGAAACAACAGATTGGGCTCTTTGCTGAGCTGTGCAGCTTTGACGGTTTCTACCGGCGTACCCGCAGCGTCCAGGAGGTTGACCTTGGTACCCGCCGTTACATACAGCCCCGCTTCGATGGTGCATCCGTCGGCGAGAGGAAAGCCGATGCCTGCGTTCGCCCCGATCAGGCAATTCTCACCGACAGAAATGACTTCTGTTCCGCCTCCAGATAGTGTGCCCATGGTGCTGCAGCTGCCTCCGAGATCGCTGTCGGCGCCGACTACCACGCCGGCGCTGACTCGCCCTTCAATCATTGCTGCTCCCAGTGTGCCGGCATTGAAATTGACAAACCCCTCATGCATTACAGTCGTGCCTTCACCGATATAAGCGCCAAGTCGTATTCGAGCGGTGTCCGCAAGCCGCACCCCGGCAGGTACTACGTAGTTCGCCATTTTAGGGAATTTGTCCACTGACATTACATCCAGCTGTTCACCGCGGTGTCGGGCGCTGAGCCGGCGAGCAGACAGATCCGCGAGATCAACCGGGCCCTCGTTGGTCCATGCCAGGTTTTTCATGGTGCCGAATAGTCCGTTTAGATTCTGCTCGTGAGGCTTGCATAGCCGGTGTGAAAGAAGGTGCAGCTTGAGGAATGCTTCAGGAATGTTCGCTGGTGGTGTCTGATCAAACGTAAAACAGACCAGCCACTGCCCTATGTCGGCCTGTTCAAGCAGTTTGCCCCAGTCTGTTAATCCTGTCGCTCGGAACTTTGCACTCAAGTGCTCTGTTTGTGATGTGTCTAGGGCTTCGTAACCACTCCGATCTGGGTGCAGTTTGGTCGCTGTGGTAATAAGCTCGATGTCCGCTGCCTGCATGCCTCGAATAGGACTGGGGTAAAAAACCTCAATAACATCACCGGCGGAGTTGCTTGAGGTCAAGCCAAGCCCTGCGTTGAGAGATCCAATATTTCTCATAGTGCCCACCTACGTGACTAAGATTTGAAGAATTCCTTCCATGTTGGTTCATCAAACCCGATCAGCCATTCGCTTTCCCGCCGCAGGATAGGCCGTTTGATAAGCGAAGGATGCTCGCTCATTAATAGGATTGCAGCTTCTTCTGTAAGGTCGGACCTTTGATCGTCACTGAGTTTACGCCAGGTTGTACCACGCCGATTTAGCACTGCTTCCATTCCAAAATGATCAAGGAACTGTCTGCCCTGGTCTGTTGAGCATCCCAGTTTTTTATAGTCGTGTAATTGGTAGTCGATGCCCATAGTGTTTAGCCAGGTCCTGGCTCGCTTTACCGTGTCGCAATTGGTGATGCCATATAGTGTCGTTTCCACTTGATGCCTCTTTTGGATTAGCCGGCCAGCCTTTCGCTAAGATGTTTCTCTATATCCCAGAGCAAATCACGCTCAACATCTGGGTCGATAATTGGACGGCCTTTGTAGTCTTTCAGGTAAAAGATATCTTCCACTCTTTCGCCCAGAGTCGTTATTCTCGCATCGACGATCAGAAGCTGATTGTCCGCAATTACTTTGCCTAATGTTGCCAGGATCCCGGGCTGGTCTGGGCAATTTATCTCAAGCGTCGAATATCCTTTGCCCGGGGTATTGGTGAGCATTGTCGTGATTGGCTCGTTGAAATAGCGTAGCTTGCGGCTTCTGTGGTAAGTGGCCGGCCTTATCTTGTCGGTGGTTTGTGCAAGGCTCTGAATCAGAATTGTCTCAATCTCCTGTATACGCCTAGGGTTCGCACCGACAGGCTTGCCGTCTGGTTCCAACACTGTATAGGTGTCCAGGCAGAATGCATTCAGTGACGTAATGACCCTGGCGTTAACAATGTTTAAGCGAAGCCTCTCGAATGCAGCTGTGGTCTTGGCAAACAGGAATTCCGCATCTTCAGTGTGAATAAAAATTAGAGTTGCCCCTTCCGGATGATCATTTGCCGCAAGCTCTTTGACCGCCACCAGCGGCTTGCCCGGTATAGCCTTAAGTTGCTCCTGTGTGTGCCAGACGATGTTGTTGACTGTCTCCCGTTCAAAATATTCGTCCGGATTGTTCGCCCAAATCTGCTCAATACGCTTTTCAGGGAATCCGCGTGAAAAAAGCTGTTGCGCAGCCAGAGCCTTTTTACTGCGGATTAACTCGGTGCTGTTCGGGGAATAAGTCGACTCGGCTTTTAAGGCTCGCAGGGTATTGCTATAGAGCTGGCTGAGCAGAGAGGCCCGCCACGAGTTCCACAGCTCTGGATTTGTTGCGCGAATGTCCGCAACGGTCAGGGTATACAGGTAATCCAGATGAGCCTTATCGCCGATCACATCAGCAAACTCATGGATCACCATCGGATCGCTGATGTCCTTTCTTTGCGCCGTCATTGACATCAGTAAATGCTTGTCAACCAGCCAGCAGACCAGATTAGTGTCCCATTCAGCTAATCGATGTCGATGACAAAAATCTCTTGCGTCGACCTTGCCAAGCTCAGAATGATCGCCACCACGACCCTTTGCAATATCGTGATACAGCCCTGCAATGTAGAGCAGTTCGGGTTTGGGTAGTTGCCTCGCAACGTCTGCGGCGAGCGGGAATTGTTTTTCGGCTTCAGGGCGATACAGGCGCCGCATATTTTCCACAACCTGAAGTGTGTGCGCGTCTACTGTGTAAATATGAAATAGGTCGTGCTGCATTTGCCCGGTTATCTGGCCGAATTCGGGCAGATAGCGCCCGAGAATGCCGTACCTGGCCATGCGGCGCAAATGAAGCGTCATGTGGTAGGGGGATCGCAGCAACTCCATAAAAAGAGTCAGGTTGCGCAGATCATGTCGGAAATCATTATCAATGAGCCGGCGGTTCTCGCGCAGCAATCGAATCGTTGAAGCTCTGATGCCTTCAATTTCAGGATCTTGCGCCATAAGGACGAAGATCTCCAGCAGCGCAAAAGGGAATCGTTCGAAGGTTCTTGGGTCGGTGACTTCTATATAGCCATTGTTGATCTGGAAGCGTTTGTTAAGGGGGATGATCTTTGCGCGTGCGCCGGCTTGGACGATCGCTTCGTCAAGATGCTGAAGCAGTGCATCGTTGAGTACTCTCAGATTAGCCACCGCGCGGTAGTACTGTTTCATGAGTTTTTCCACGCCGAGCGAGGACTTGTCGTCTTCATACCCGAACAGTTTCGCCAACTCCCTTTGCATGTTGAAGAGGAGTCGGTCTTCTGCCCGGCCACTCAGGTAATGCAGGCCGTAGCGAAGTTTCCATAGAAACTGCTGTCCCTTGTGGATCATGGCTTCTTCGGAGGGTTTGAGGAAACCCAATTCGGTTAAATCACGGAAAGATTCTGCGCCAAAGTGCCTTTTTGTGACCCAGGCAATAGTTTGAATGTCTCTGAGCCCACCGGGTGAGTTCTTAACATTTGGCTCCAGCGCATAATCAACATCGTGATACTTAGCATGACGACCTTTTTGTTCTTCGACTTTGGCTTTTAGGAAAGCCTTGGTGGGCCACACTTTACCTCTACCGGTCGCTGCCGTCATCAAAGGTAACAATTCTGTCGAACCGGCGATGGTCCTGCATTCCATCAGGGCGGTGGCAACCGTGATGTCCTTGCGTGCTTCCTGGGCGCACTGTTTGACAGAACGGACGCTATGACCGATATCCAGCCCCAGATCCCAGCATGTCGCAAGAAATGATGCAATGGCTTCTTTATGAGATCTGTTGCTGTTCTTCTTTGTCAGAATGAGAAGGTCGATGTCGGAGTAGGGCATCAACTCGCTGCGACCATAGCCCCCTACCGCNNCGAGNGCGANTTCNTNTGTNTGCAGTTCTNNCTGGCTGGACCAAACCCATTCGAGAACCAGATCAACNAAGTGAGCGCGGCTGCTGACGATGTCGCTGATATCAAGATTTCGTCTGTAACACTCGTTGAGAGTTGCATTGGCTTCGGCGAGTATCGTTCGAAGCTCAGCCATGTGATGATTGTCGTTGCAGTTAGAAAGACGCTTGGCCAGAGTGTCCCTGTCGATTAGTTGAGCCGGGGGCAAGAGTTTGCTTGGTTTGCTTTCTGATACTGATGATTCATCAAGCTTCACAAGGATTCTTCACTCCTGAGCGTCAGAATCTCGCAGCCGTCGCCAGTGACCGCCAGAGTGTGCTCCCATTGTGCGGACAACCTGCGATCTTTTGTGGTTACTGTCCAGCCATCTTTCTTGGAGAGTTTGGTATACCGGGAGCCAGCGTTCAGCATGGGTTCAATAGTAAAAGTCATACCTTCCACNAGCGCGGTGCCGGTGCTGGGGCGGCCGTAGTGAAGCACCTGGGGTTCTTCATGGAAAATGCGGCCGATGCCGTGACCACAATATTCCCGAACAATGGAATAGTGGTTGGCCTCCCCGTGCTGCTGAATAACATGACCGATATCGCCGAGCGTGACTCCCGGCCGAACCAGACCAATGGCCTTGTAAAGACATTCCTGTGTGACACGAATCAAGCGTCTGGCGTGATCTGGGACCTTGCCAACACAGAACATTTTGCTGGTATCTCCATGAAACCCCTCCTTGATGACAGTGATATCAATGTTAANGATGTCGCCGGACTTCAGAATCTTTCCGTCGCTTGGAATGCCGTGACATACCACATGGTTGATGGAGGTACAGATAGATTTGGGAAACCCGTTGTAGTTTAGCGGAGCCGGAATGGCTTGCTGGCAGTGAACGATGTGGTCATGGCAAAGGCGGTCCAGTTCGCCGGTGCTGACTCCGGGTTGCACATAAGGGCCGATCATCTCCAGAACTTCGGCAGCTAGCTNTCCGGCTACACGCATCTTCTCAATGTCATCTGGNTTCTTGATGTGGATGCTCATGGTCGTAGGAAATGCCGTTGAGGTGTNGAGAGTTTCCATATTCTAAATCAGCTGTGCCGGTCAGAACAGCGCTGCCGCCAAAACCCTGGCAATTTGCTGAGNCTGGCTAAAGGCTGCGGAACTCTGGCACCTAAAACCTTCCAGATATAGCCCATTTGTGGTATAAAGCGCCGCGCTCAGAAGAGCGCCGCCATGAGTGGCGCGAAATACTAATGTCGCACATGCACCGACACATCTTTTTGGGTGCCCGATTTTCCCTTGATAAGGCGGGTTTAAAGGTGGGGTGTATGGAGGCCTAACCCAACAGAAAAGGTATCAACATGACCGTCAATATGAAGGAAATGCTCCGCGCAGGAGTTCACTTCGGACACCAGTGCCGCTACTGGAACCCGAGGATGGAGCCATACATTTTCGGCTCCCGGAACAAAATTCACATCATCAATCTGGAACACACAGTCCCAGCACTNAATGATGCTCTCGAACAGATCACCGACCTCGCTGATAAAAAGAAAAAAATTCTTTTCGTCGGCACCAAGCGCGCTGCAGCCAGGATTGTCAGAGAACAGGCAGAGCGTGCGGGTATGCCTTACGTCAATCACCGTTGGCTTGGCGGAATGCTGACCAACTACAAGACTATCCGGGGCTCGATTAAAAAGCTCAAAGATCTNGAAACCCAGGAGCAGGATGGTACTTTTGACCGTCTCACTAAAAAAGAAGCATTAATGCTGACCCGGGCGAAGCAGAAGCTGGAACGAAGTATTGGAGGCATAAAAGAGATGGGCGGNCTACCTGATGCGTTGTTCGTGATTGATGTCGAGCATGAGCGGATTGCCGTGACAGAAGCCAACAATCTCAAAATTCCGGTCATTGGGGTGGTGGACACGAACAGCGACCCTGAAGGCGTGGATTTCGTGATCCCCGGCAATGATGACGCGATTCGCGCGATTCAGCTTTACGCGTCGGCCGTAGCAGATGCNTGTATTGAGGGCACAAAAAGCCATGGTCCTGCAGGCGGAGACAGTGAATTTGTTGAAGTAGACGAAACTATTGCGGCAGAGGTAACTGATGCATCGCAAGCGCCAGTCTCAGCTGAGGACGCCACGGCTCCCGCTTACCCGGTTCCTGATGANTCTCCGGTAACGGCTAAGCCAGCCAGTTTGCCCTCGCAAGCTGAAAGTTCTGATGGAACAGAGGCTGCTGCGGCGCCGAGCAAAGAGGCTGCATCTCGAGCCGAAGAAGAAAGCGCTCCCGTCGAGGAAGAGGCACCGGCCAAAAAAAAGGCTGCTGTCAAAAAAGCGCCTNCNAAGAAAAAAGCNGCTGNGAAAAAGGCACCGGTAAAGAAANNGGCTGCTGCCAAGAAAGCGCCTGCCAAGAAAGCGCCTGCCAAGAAAGCGCCTGCTAAGAAAAAAGCTGCTGCAAAGAAAACCGACAGTGGCGGTGAATAACAATAGGCAGAGCACTACTGCCCCGGTTTCAGGCATCGCATGGATAAATGAGACCAAAGCTAAAAGGGGGCATTTGTGGCCCCTTTTTTGTTTGACAAAAAAGCGTGGTGCAGCCTGAAAAGAAAGTAAAACGAGTTATAGAGGCATTTAGAGAATGGCGAATATTTCAGCAAGCATGGTTAAGGAACTGCGTGAGCGAACAGGCTTGGGCATGATGGATTGCAAAAAGGCACTGTCTGAGGCTGACGGTGATATGGAGAAGGCAATCGAGGATCTGCGCAAGGCGAGTGGGTTGAAAGCTGCGAAGAAGGCCAGCCGGGTCGCCGCCGAAGGTGTGGTACTGACCAAAATTGCTGACGGAGGCAGTTACGGGGTGATTATAGAGGTCAACAGTGAGACCGACTTTGTTGCACGGGATGAGAACTTTCTGGAATTTGCTGACCAGGTGTTGCAGGCTAGTTTCTCCAACAAGGAGGCTGATACTGCAGCGCTGCTGGCTTCCGGTATTGAAGATGCGCGACAGGCGCTGGTGCAGAAAATTGGTGAGAACATCAATCTTCGCAGGATAGAACGGCTGTCGATGGAAGGTGATACCGCCGGAGTTATAGAGAGTTATATCCACAATAACAAAATTGGTGTGCTGATTGCTCTTCGCGGTGGAGATGCCGCACTGGCCCGTGACATAGCGATGCATATCGCAGCCGCCAATCCGATGGTAATTCGTGCAGAAGATGTGCCGGAGGATGTGCTGGTGAAAGAGTCTGAAATTTACTCTGCTCAAGCACAGGAAAGCGGGAAACCTGAAGAAATCATTAAGAAGATGATCGAAGGCCGTCTTCGCAAATTTGTTGCTGAAATCAGTTTGATGGAGCAAGCGTTCGTGAGAGATCCTGATTCTAAGGTAGGAAAGCTCTTGCAGGAAGCTAACGCTGAAGTGGTAAAGTTCGCGCGTTTTGAGGTCGGCGAGGGAATTGAGAAAGAGGAAGATGACTTCGCTGCAGAAGTTGCCGCACAATTGGCCACCTAGATATCTAAGACTGGATAAGCAGCGATGCCACAGCGGGAACGTAAATACAACAGAATCCTGTTGAAGCTCTCCGGAGAGGCCCTGACCGGTGATGCGGAATTTGGTATTGATCCCAAAATCTTGGACCGAATGGCAGTGGAAGTAGGTCAGTTGATCGGCCTCGGGGTTCAGGTCGGTATGGTAATAGGCGGAGGCAACCTCTTTCGCGGGGCAAAACTTCACGCTGCGGGTATGGAGCGGGTGACCGGAGATCATATGGGTATGCTTGCGACTGTCATGAACGCTCTCGCTATGCGGGACGCTCTCGAACGGGCCAGCATCGCGACTCGGGTAATGTCCGCGATCCAAATGAGCGGTGTCGTCGAGCATTATGATCGCAGAAACGCTATTCGGCATCTGAATACGGGGGATGTCGTGATTTTCTCGGCTGGCACGGGGAACCCGTTTTTTACTACCGACTCGGCCGCCTGCTTGCGTGGCATTGAAATTGATGCGGATCTCATACTTAAGGCAACAAAGGTAGATGGGGTCTATTCTGCTGACCCTGAAGTTGAAACGGATGCGAAAAAATTCGATGAGCTTACCTATGACGAAGTCATTGATAAAAAGCTTGGCGTGATGGATCTCACCGCGATCTGTTTGAGTCGCGACCACAAGATTCCAATCAAAGTTTTCAACATGACCCGCCCGGGCGCTCTGCTCGAAAACGTCATGGGAAAGCAGGACGGCACCTTGATAAGATAGTGTCAGTAACGCGAATCGGGCTAGAAGGGGTGAAAGGATGATCGACGATATAATTTCAGAGGCCGCAGAGCGGATGACAAAGAGCTTGGGAGCGCTGGATGATGCGTTCAAACGCATCCGCACAGGGCGGGCTCACCCAAGCATCCTAGACAGCGTCATGGTTTCTTACTATGGTTCTGAAACCCCGTTAAATCAGCTCGCAAACGTCACCGTGGAGGAAGGACGCTCGCTTCTGGTTTCGCCCTGGGAAAAAAACCTGATCGGTGATGTTGAAAAGGCCATAATGAAGTCGAACCTTGGCTTGAACCCATCCAACAACGGTGACACGATCCGTGTGCCCATGCCCCCTTTGACTGAAGAGACCCGCAGAGAATATACGAAGCAGGCTAAGCAGGAGGCTGAAAATGCTCGTGTTGCAATACGAAACATTAGGCGCGATGCCAATTCTGATTTTAAAGATCTCGAGAAGGAGAAAGAAATTTCAGAGGATGAGCAACGGCGCGCTGAAGACCGGGTCCAGAAGCTTACCGACAAATACATCGCCGAAGTGGAGGCAGTCTTGCAAGTGAAGGAGCAGGATCTGCTTTCGTTCTAGTTCTCTGTCATCTGCCTCTCTGGAATTTGACCAGGTGATCTTTTCTGCTAAAAAGCTGCGTCTATGACACCTGATCCAAGTAAGTTGCCTGCTCATGTCGCCATCATAATGGATGGTAATGGTCGTTGGGCCAGACAGCGAGGTAAACCGGTAAAATTCGGCCATCGTCACGGTGCCGAAGTGGCCCGTTCTATTGTTGAGGCTTGTGTAGAGCGCAACATTCCCTTTCTTACCCTGTTTGCATTCAGTAGTGAGAACTGGAGTCGTCCGATTGCTGAAGTTGACGGCCTAATGGCACTGTTTCTATCAGTTCTTAAGCGAAGTGAGATCAATCAATTTCAGCAAAAGAAAGTCAAGTTTAACTTCATAGGAAAACGAGACGGCCTAGCGCCCAAACTATTGCGCAGCATGGATGAAGTAGAAAGCCTTACCAAAAAAAACACCGGAACCACAGTCACCGTTGCTGTTGACTACGGTGGACGCTGGGATATCACTGAAGCGGCCATTGCGCTTGGCCGACAGGTTGAGGCGGGCCAGATCAGATCATCCGACATTGATGCCGATTTGCTTCGTGCGCAGACAAGTCTTGGGCTTATTCCCGATCCGGATCTGTGTATTCGGACCGGTGGGGAGAAAAGAATCAGTAACTTTTTGTTATGGCAGCTTGCCTACACTGAATTATATTTCGCCGACTGTTACTGGCCGGAATTTACGGAAGCTGAGTTTCAACGCGCGCTCGAAGCATTTGCCAGCCGCCAGCGCCGGTTTGGGGCAACTCAGTTCGAGGGCGTCTGTGATGAGTGATGATCTTCGGCAGCGTGTCGTTACAGCCGTTGTGCTGCTGGTCGCTTTAATTGCTCTGACTTTGCTTACCACACCTGTAGCTTTTGCAGCAGTTGTCGGGGTTATCATTATGCTGGCGGCCTGGGAGTGGGGTGCCTTTGCTCAATTCGATGGAGTTGTCCCGAGGCTGTTCTATACTCTGAGCGTGTTCATGGTGCTGGTCGGAGTTGCTGCGCTTTCCGGGTTCTGGTCCGGCGCAGATTCTTTCACGCTGTTTCGAGTTATTCTGATCCTCTGCTTTGGTGTGCTGTGGTGGTGTATCGCGGCCTGTTTGCTAGTCGGCTATCCTGAAAATTCTGCTTGCTGGAATCATAAATTTACAATCAGCCTGATGGGTCTGCTAGCGTTAGTTCCGACCTGGACAGGGTTGGTGGCCCTCAAAGTTATCTTGCCCTCAGGCTATCTCGTGCTTGGTGTTGTGATAGCAGTCGCAGCAGTCGACGTTGGTGCGTACTTTGCTGGTAGATACCTCGGGAGTCGGCCTTTAGCCCCGAGCGTGAGCCCAAAGAAGACCTGGGAGGGTGTATGGGGCGGATTTGCCACATGCTGCACTGTCAGCGCGTTATTAGTGTGGGCGGCACAGCGTGGTTTGCTTGAGCTGAGCCCGGCGCAGATTTTGGTTCTGTTGCTGTCCTGTATAACCACAACCCCGTTTGCCGTGGTTGGTGACCTAGTTGAGAGTATGTTGAAACGCAATTCGCATCTCAAAGACAGCGGATCCATCCTTCCCGGCCATGGCGGAGTGCTGGATCGTGTCGATGGGCTCCTTGCGGTAGCACCCATTAGCGTGCTCATACTGCTACTTGCGCTGGACTGGGCTCGCTGAAGCATGACTAGAAAGAGGCAATTAACGGTGCTTGGGTCGACTGGTTCTGTTGGCCGCAGCACTCTGGACGTGGTGTCGCGGTGCGATAACATTTCCATTTTTGCGCTGAGCGCCTTTCGCAATAGTGAGCTGCTTCTGAGTCAGTGTTTGCAGCATGAGCCAAAGTATGCGGTGCTAGGGGACTTAGAGCAGCATAAGCGTTTCAAGCGCCTACTCGCCGTGTCTAGCTGTAAAACAGAATTTCTTGATACAGAAGATGCGCTAGAATTTATCGCTGTCCATGAACAGGTCGACATGGTGATGGCCGCCATCGTGGGTGCGGCGGGTCTGAGTTCCGGGCTGGCAGCGGTGTCGGCTGGTAAATGTTTGCTGCTGGCCAATAAAGAATCCCTGATTATGTCCGGCAAGCTCTTCATTGATGCAGCAAAACGAAACAACGCAGACATAATACCTATAGACAGTGAGCATAATGCGATATTTCAGTGTCTCGCGGAAACGCGCTCTCGGTTGCCATCCAGTGACGGGCGCTTTGTGGATAAGCTTGTCCTAACGGCTTCTGGGGGGCCATTCCTGAACACGCCCAAAAAAGCGCTTGCGAAAGTAACGCCAGAGCAGGCTTGCGCGCACCCGAAGTGGTCTATGGGGCGAAAAATTTCGGTTGATTCAGCCTCTCTTATGAATAAAGGACTGGAGCTGATTGAGGCCAGCTTTTTGTTCGACCTGCCCGGGGATGCTATCGATATCGTGGTTCACCCGCAGAGTATTGTGCATTCGATGGTATATTACAGAGATGGTTCCGTCCTAGCGCAGCTTGCAAACCCGGATATGCGCGTTCCGATTGCCTACGGACTGGCTTTCCCCGGTCGTATGGCGTCAGGTGCTAAAGTCTTGGATCTCACGCGCCAGCCTGCGCTTGAATTCAGTGAGCCGGATGTGGATCGCTTTCCTTGCATCAGTCTGGGCAGGGCAGCGCTTGAGGCGGGCGGAACGGCGCCGGCGGTGCTGAATGCAGCTAATGAAATTGCCGTCGCGGCCTTTTTGTCGCATCGAATTGGGTTTCAGCGAATCCCGGCGATCATTGAGGCCGTATTATCGAAAACCTCTTGTGAACCGGCTGCGTCTCTCGATATTATTCGGGGTGCAGACAGTGCTGCAAGGATAGAAGCTAAGAAATTGATATAGATAGAGATTTGCTCAGCCTGACGGGCCCGGTTAATCTCATTCTCACCGCTTTTGATGACTGACATACTAATTAGCATTTTTGCATTGATTGTAACCCTAGGTATCCTTGTGACCATTCATGAGTTCGGTCATTTTTGGGTGGCGCGCCGCTGTGGCGTAAAAGTCCTCCGCTTTTCGATCGGATTTGGTAAGGCTGCTGCATCCTGGATTGGCAAAGATGGGGTTGAATATGTCATTGCCCCTATCCCGCTCGGCGGGTACGTCAAAATGCTCGGTCAGGAAGACACCAGTCTTCCTGAGCAGAGTGCCATTCCGCAGAGCGAGCGTCATACGTATTTTGCCTGCAAACCACTGTGGCAAAGAATGGCCATTGTGGCAGCAGGCCCTGCTGCAAACTTTCTGCTCGCGATATTTGTGTTCTGGCTGATCCACATCGCCTATGGCGTGAGTGGAATCGCCCCTGTGGTCAGCGGAGTTTTGGGTGAATCCGCGGCGGAGACTGCTGGATTGCGTGAAGGAGATGAAATCCTGTCCGTAGATGGTGAGCCGACAATCATCTGGCAGCAGGTCACACTTCAATTGCTGGCACGTCTGGGGGAAACCGGCGCAGTAAAGATGAAGGTGGCTTCACCAGATACAGGGCGAGTGCGAGAGGTACAGATCCCTGTCCGGAACTGGCTGGGTGGCGAAACTGAGCCCAATCCGATTGCTGATCTCGGCATTGTTCAGTTCGAAATCCCGGCACTGATCGCTGACGTGATCTCAGGCGGCCGGGCAGAAGCGGGTGGGCTCCTTCCAGGAGATGAGATCCAGTCGGTGAATGGCGAGACAATACGCGGCTGGACGCATTGGGTGGAGCTGGTGCGGGCGAATCCGGAACTCTCTCTAGATGTTGTAGTCAAACGAAACGAGCGATTGCAGGAGCTGTTAATCCGACCAGAGCGAACGGTTTTGTCGGACGATAGCGTGATTGGAAGCATCGGTGCTTCCGTGCGTCAGGCCAGCTTGGCTGACATATTGCCTGCTGAGCATCGTCGTAAATTACAGTTTACTTTGCTGGGGGCGTTGCGCCCTGCACTTGAAGAGACCTGGAATAAATCCATTTTTGTTGTGAATTCTTTCAAGAAAATGATGATCGGGCTGATATCTGTTAAGAATATTAACGGGCCAATTACAATAGCACAGGTTGCCGGTGAGACTGCCAGTTATGGCCTGGATGTGTATCTGGGCTTTCTGGCATTACTCAGCATTTCACTGGGTGTACTCAATTTGCTGCCTATCCCAGTGCTCGATGGGGGCCACCTTTTGTATTATTCAATAGAAGCGGTCATTCGACGGCCAGTTCCGGAACGGATTCAGGCCTGGGGACTGCAGCTGGGGTTGCTGCTTATTTCCGGAGTGATGGCGCTGGCCGTCTACAACGATATAAGCCGATTGTTGTGACGTTTATGTACTCTCGCCGTTGAAGTCGCGCTGACTTTGTAGGAATCAAGAATTGAACACAAGAAAACTGGCGATCGCAATGCTATTGGCGCTCGGTCTTCCTGCCGTTGCTAAAGCCCAGGAGTTCACCGTCGCCGACATCATTGTCGACGGCTATCAGCGTATTTCTCCAGGCATTATTTACAACCTGCTTCCGATTGGTATCGGTGATGTAGTCACTGAACGTACTGCTGCTGAGGTCATCCGTTCGTTGGTCACCTCGGAATACTTCGATGAAATTGAAGTGGCGCGAGAAGGCAATATTCTTGTGATAACAGTTCTCGAGCGTCCTTCCGTCGCCGAAATTACCGTTGAGGGCAACAGTGTCCTCGAGACGGAAGATATTATTGAAAATATGGCGACAGCTGACATTGCGGAGGGTCAAATTTTCACCCGCGCTGCGCTCGAGGCCATTCAGCAGGGTATACAGGAAGTTTATTCCTCCCGCGGGCGCTACGGCGCATCAGTTGAAGTGACCGTTGAAGATCTGCCCCGAAATCGGGTTGCCATCAGCCTTGATATTAACGAGGGTGAGGAGTCTCGTATAAGGCACATCAATATCGTTGGTAATCAAGCTTTCGATGAAGAGGAGCTTCTCGGCTTGTTTGAGTTAGGTACCAAGCCCTGGTATCTGTTTCTTAGCAGGAAAGACCGTTATTCAAGAGAGCAGTTCTCCGGCGACCTTGAGAGGCTTGAGTCGTTTTACCTGGACAATGGCTATGTCGAATTTATCGTAGAATCCACGCCAATTTCGATCACGCCGGACCGCAAGGAGGTCTACATCACTATCAACGTGAACGAAGGTGATCAGTACACCGTCAGCGAGGTAGACCTCGCCGGTGATCTGGTCGATGCAGAGGCGTTATTGCGCGCCGCCATTTTCGTTCAGCCCGGCCAGATTTTTTCCCAATCACTGGTGACTGGAACCGAAGAGATCATGGTGCAGTTTCTCGGTAATCTTGGGTACGCATTTGCAGAGGCAACGGGCGTTCCGGAAGTCAATGAGGAAGACGAAACTGTTGAAGTGACTTTCTTCATTGAGCCCGGAAACCGCACTTATGTAAATCGAATCAATTTTTATGGCAACCTGTCGACTGCCGATGACGTTCTCCGCAGGGAAATGCGCCAGTTAGAAAGTGCACCAGCCTCCAGTATTCAAATTGAGCAATCCAAAGTTCGTCTCGAAAGGCTTGGATATTTCGAGACTGTGGAAGTGGAAACCGAGGAGGTTCCCGGTACTGAAGATCAGGTTGATGTTAATTACGACGTGGTTGAGCAAAATTTCGGTGCGGTCAGCTTTCAGGTTGGCACCGGTGGCGGCGGTAACTTCTTCATCAGTTCGAATCTCCAGGCGCAAAACTTTCTGGGCACCGGCCGAACGGTTGGCGTTGGCGTTAACCGGAGCCGATTCCAGAGTGGCTTGAACTTCCAGTACGTAGACCCTTACTTTACTCCAGATGGTGTGTCTAGGGGGTTTAATATCTTCGCCAGAGAAATTGATTCTCCGTTTAACGTATCCGCTTTTAATACGACATCTTTTGGTGGTTCTGTAAGTTTCAGTTATCCCTTGAGTGAGATCTCGGCGTTGGGTGCAGATCTTGGCTTTACTCATACAGAGCTTGGGACTGGTACTGGCTCTGTGCAAGAAATTATTGCCAGTCCAAAACTCATTGACGGCATCGACAGTTACGTGATTCAACCTGCAAACTCCAATCCTTTCGAAGGACCCGTTCGAGATGCCATTCTCGGAAGTGTTATTGATTTAAGGCCAGATCAGTTGAGGACGCCAACCGACCCCGGCTTTGTGGACAGATTTGGCGACACCTTTGACAATTTCTCAATCACAGGCCGTTGGTTCCGGAACACCCTAAATAGGGGCCAATTGGCAACAGATGGGGCATCCCACAACATTGGTATAGAAGTGACCTTGCCCGGGAGCGACCTGGAGTACGCGAGAATTAACTATACTAATCAAATCTATTGGCCTTTGAGCTTTGCCCGTAATTGGGTAATCGGTTTGCAAACCAACCTAGGATATGGTTTCGGCTACGGCGAGAATAGCGAGATGCCCTTTTTCAACAACTTCTTTGCCGGCGGTCTGATCCAAGGGGGAGGACGAGTTCGAGGTTTTGAAGAGAACAGCTTGGGGCCGAATAGCACCGCTGGCGCTAGATACTTGACGGAAGGCCCGATCACCCTGCTTCGCGACGACAATGGGGACATCATCACCGATGTTGCTGGTAACGCCAGTTTTGCCCGTGAGTTTGGCTATCAGACTGAAGCTTTGGTAGACGTAGCAGGTAACCCTATCCTAGATGCTAACGGAAATCCTGAAGTGGCCCTCGCGGTACAAGACTTCTTTCTCGATAGGGATTTTGACAGTTTCGGTGGTAACATACTCACCACGGCAACGCTAGAACTGATTTTCCCGCTGCCTTTTGTGCCTAATCAGAATCAGGTGCGGTCAGCCTTTTTTATTGACGCTGGAAACGTTTTCTCGTCAAATTGCACTGAACGCACGCGCTTGCTCAATAACTGCTCGAATTTCGACATTGGTGAAATCCGCTATGCGGCGGGACTTTCGATTACCTATCTGTCGCCGTTTGGGCCATTGACATTTTATGTGGCCGCACCTTTCGGTAAAGAAGGTGACGACACTAAGACATTCGATTTTACCGTCGGGGTGTTTTGATCCGGTGGCGGCATTATCAAGTGTTGAAACTGAGCGTTTCCGGCCCGGCCGGGAGTGATTTGGACTTTTGGAGATAGGTAGAGTGAATACGCGACAGATTCTGCTGGTTGGTTTGACTTTGGCATTTTTTGCGCAGGGTGCGGTTGCGCAGGATACCAAAATTGGGGTTCTTAACGCGCTGCAGGCGCTCTTCAATTCCGATCCCGCACAGGTCGTTCAGACTGAACTGGAACAGGAATTCGCGTTAGACGAAGCTCGCGCGACCGAGCTGACCGAGCAGCTTCAGTCTCTGCAATCAGAGTATCAGCAAAATGAGGCGGTGATGACTGAAGATGAGATTCGGCGAATGAACGCTAACGCTCAGGACTTGCAGGTGCAGCTCCAACTTATTCAGGAGAGAGTGCAGCAGGCGCTTCAGGAAAAGAATCAGGAGTTTCTGGCGAGCATGCAGAACGAGTTGGCCGCCGCGGTCACAGACGTTGTCGCGGAAGGTGGATTTGATCTTATATTGAATGCCGATACGGCCCCTTACTTTGCGCCGGTTCTTGATATAACTGCCCGGGTAACCGCGAAACTTAATGAGCGTGCGGCTGCTGCTTCCAATAATTAGATCGAAATAAGTCGTGGTCGTAAGTGTCAGGTGACACATGAAAAGCTACCCGCTTGGAGAAATAGCAAGTCGGCTGAACCTGCGGCTCATCGGCGATCCTGACTGTCAAATTCAGGGTCTTGGCACTCTCGCTAGTGCGAATACGGGAGACATCAGTTTCCTTAGTAACATCTCTTATCTTCGACAGCTGTCGAAAACCAGCGCCTCTGCGGTCATCGTAGAGGAAAGTCAAGCTGACCTTGTTCCGACAAATGCGCTAATAGCGGAGCAGCCTTACGTTGCCTTTGCCCATGTTTCGCAGTTGTTTGCTGAGCAATCAGAGGTTGCTGCGGGTGTGCATGCTTCCGCCATTGTTGCCGATTCGGTATCTCTTGGAGAAGGGGTTTATATTGGTGCCAATGCGGTCATAGAGGATGATGTTGAGATTGGGGCGAACAGCTCAATTGGGCCGGGCACTGTCCTCGGCCGTGGTGTGCGCGTCGGTGACAACTGTAGGTTGCATGCTCAGGTGACTCTTTACCACGCAGTTCGGATAGGATCCAGGGTCAATATACACAGCCATGCGGTCATTGGTGCAGATGGGTTTGGTTTTGCGTTTGATGGCGAGCGCAGTATTAAAATTCAGCAACTCGGTGCTGTTTGGATTGGCGATGATGTTGATGTCGGTGCCGGAACAACCATCGACCGCGGCGCGATCGAGGACACGATAGTCGAGGATGGAGTGAAGATCGACAATCAGGTGCAGATCGGACATAACTGTCACATTGGCGCACACAGCGTAATTTGCGGCTGTACTGCGATTGCGGGTAGTGCGAAGATCGGCAGATATTGTGTTTTAGGTGGCGCAAGCGGCATGGTGGGCCATCTTTGTCTGGCTGATGGCGTCCAAGTCAGCGCTATGTCTCTCGTGAACAAGTCGATTACCGAGCCCGGAACCTATTCTTCCGGTACGGGTCAAATGAAGGTCGCCGATTGGAAAAGAGCCATAGTCAGATTTCAACAGCTCGATAGCATCGCTCGCCGATTGAAAGATCTAGAAAGGCTAATTGACGCCGATGATCGAGCTCGCTAACCGGTTCGGGTCTTCATAGGCCGAGCGTGAAGTTTAATCGAGATCAACAAACAAAAGGGTCTCACTGAGTTAATTTGTTTAAGGCAATACGATGTTAATGGATGTACAGGAAATCAAGGAATACTTGCCTCAGCGGTATCCCTTTTTGCTCGTAGACAGAGTTGTGTCAATGGAGTTGGGCCAATCAATAGTAGCCTACAAGAACGTAACAGTGAATGAGCCTTTTTTTGAAGGGCATTTCCCACACCAGCCGATCATGCCTGGAGTGCTGATTATTGAGGCCCTCGCGCAGGCGGCCGGAGTGCTTGGATTCAAAAGCCAGGAGAAAAAGCCGAAAGATGGCTATCTCTATTATTTTGTCGGGGCAGATGACGTTCGGCTCAGACGTCCGGTCGTTCCCGGAGACCAGCTCAAGCTTGAGGTAAATGTCATTACGAACCGCAGGGGGGTTTACCGGTTTGCAGCGAAAGCTTCGGTGGGAGATGAAGTGGTAGGTACCATGAACATCCTTTGCGCCGAACGCAAAGTTGAGGATGTCGACACATGATCAGCAATCAATCCGAGATTGATCCGAAAGCTGAAATTGACGAAGGCGTTACTATAGGCCCCTGGTGTATCGTCGGCCCTGGCGTTCGAATTGGTTCCGGTACAGTCATCGAATCCCATGTTGTAATCCGCGCCAACACAACGATTGGCACGAACAATCGCTTCTACCAGTTTTGCTCCGTCGGAGAAGACCCCGCAGACAAGAAATTTGAAGGAGAAGAGACCTGGCTGGAGATCGGTGACGAAAATGTATTCAGGGAAGGTGTCACGCTGCATCGCGGGACCGGTGCTGGAGGAGGGCACACTAAGATCGGGGACGGTAATCTGATGATGGCCTATGGACACGTGGCACATGACTGCATTGTTGGAAGCCACACGGTTTTTGCAAACAACGTCGGCCTGTGTGGGCATGTCACTATCGATGACTGGGCGATTCTTGGTGGATATGCCGGTGTAAACCAGTTTCTTACCGTGGGTGCTCATGCGATGATTGGTGGGATGACACACATTTCTAATGATGTGCCAGCTTATATGATCGTCAGCGGCAGACCGGCTACGGTGCGCAGCGTCAATACTATTGGCCTGGAGCGCCGCGGGTTTGATAAGGAGTCAATCGCAGAAATTCGTGAGGCTTTCAAGATCCTGTATAAAAGAAATTACAGTCTTCAGGAGGCGATAGATCAGATTCGCGTTCTCAGCGAAAATTGTGCGCCTTTGACCGCTCTTGTCGCGTCGTTGGAGTCTTCTAAAAAAGGCATTCATCGGTAATCCTTCGCTCGTGTTCAGTTTGGCTATAACCTATGGCTGACTCCATTCTGATCGGCATTGTAGCTGGCGAAAAGTCAGGCGATATCTTAGGGGCCGGTTTGATTGCTGCCCTGCAGAAGCGCCATCCCGATGCTGAATTCGTCGGGATTGGTGGGCCCGATATGGAGTCCCTTGGATTTCGGTCGCTGTTTCCGATGGAACGACTCTCGGTGATGGGATTCGTTGAGCCGCTTGGTCGGCTACCAGAGCTGCTTTACATCAAGCGGAAGCTTGAAACTTATTTCAGGGCCTGCCCCCCGTCTGTTTTTATTGGCATCGATTCGCCGGACTTCAATCTGCGGATAGAAGAAACGCTCAGGTCCCATAACATCACCACTGCCCATTACGTCAGTCCCAGCGTCTGGGCTTACCGGAAGAACCGGGTTCATAAAATCAAGCGAGCCGTAGATCTCATGCTCACGCTTTTTCCTTTCGAGACTGCGATCTATGACGAATTTGGAATACCGGCAACCTGCGTCGGGCATCCGCTTGCTGATCAAATAGGCTTTGAAAATAAAACGGCGGACGCTCGTCAGATACTCGGTTTTTCGCAGTCTGAGCAAGTGGTAGCGCTACTTCCAGGAAGCAGAGTAAGTGAAATCGAGCGTCTTGCTCCGCTTTTTCTTGTTGCGGCGGTCAAGACGCTTCGCTCGATGCCAAAACTGAAATTTCTGATCCCTTTCAGCGGCGCGGAAAGCCGGGCCTGTATTGAGCGGACTCTTGCTCGGTGCAGTATATTTCTCGGCGAGCAGTTTCGCCTCGTGGGAAATTCACAGCAAGCGATGGCAGCGGCTGACTTTGTAGTAATGGCCAGCGGTACTGCGACTCTGGAAGCTATGTTGCTCCGCAAACCAATGGCAGTTTTCTATCGGTTAGCTCCCATTACGCACCTGATTGCCTCGAGAATCGTTGATGTTCCTTTTGTGGCTTTACCTAACTTGCTGGCTGGCAAGCGCCTAGTGCCTGAAGCTATTCAGAGCGAAGTCACTGAAGCTGCGGTTGAATCGCACATTCTGAACTATTTTTCAGATCCGGGTGCGTTCGAGGAGTCTTTACGTCAATTCGAGAGTCTGCATCGTGAGTTGCGCAAGGGGGCTTCGGAAGCGGCGTCGGCTGCTATCACTGAGCTTTTGAACCGTAGCTAAAAAGATTTCATGATTTGTCTAGCGTCAGAAGAAAAAATTGATTCCCGCTATAGCCGCTGGATCGCCGGGATCGATGAAGTGGGTCGGGGTCCGCTGGCAGGGGATGTTGTCGCAGCAGCGGTTATTCTTGATCCCGCTGCCCCGATACCCGGTTTGAATGATTCTAAAAAGTTGTCTGACAAGCAGCGCCAGGAGGTGGTCATGCTGATCAAAGAACATGCGCTCGCCCTTTCCATTGGCAGGTCCAGCGTGATGGAAATAGACAGTCTGAACATACTGCAGGCGAGCTTGCTGGCTATGCGACGGGCGTTAGAGACTTTGCCTCGGCGGCCGCAGTTGGTTTACGTGGATGGAAATCACCTCCCTGAATGGCGGTTTCAAGCGAAAGCAATTGTCAGAGGGGATGCGAAGATCCCAGCGATCGCGGCAGCCTCGGTACTCGCGAAAGTAACGCGAGATCGCGAAATGGAGGCGTTGGATAGCCTTTACCCGGGTTATGGTCTGGCAAAGCACAAGGGTTACCCTACCAAACAGCATCTCGAAGCGCTGGTCAAGCTGGGTCCAAGTCCCATTCATCGCAAGAGCTTTGCTCCAGTTTCGGCTCTGCTTCGGTAAACATTTATGACGAAAGCGGGTATATTACTTTGCCGCCTTCGCAGTGTGCACAAGGACGCTAGAAAGCTATTTTGGTTACAAACACATTTACACATCTCCGGCTTCATACTGAGTTTTCGATCAGTGATGGCCTAGTGACAATCGGTCCACTTGTCAAGCGGCTGGTGGATCTCGAGATGCCCGCAGTGGCAGTAACCGATTTGGCTAATCTATTCGGGCTGGTTAAATTCTATTCAGCCGCGCAATCGGCGGGAATCAAACCACTAGGTGGATGTGATGTCGTGGTTGTAGACGAGCACGGTGTGCTGACGCCGATGGTGTTGCTGGTTCAGAACGAACGAGGATATCTAAACCTGATTCAGCTGGTTTCGCAAATGTATACGGCAGGCGACAGAATCGGAGAGCCTCGGCTCTCGCGCAAAGACCTTGTGGGTAAGACTGACGGTCTTATCGCTTTGTCGGGCGCGCAGTATGGAGACATTGGTCGAGCACTCCTTGCTGACGATACTGAGCGCGCTGCCTCTTGCCTTTTAGGCTGGCTAAGACTCTTCCCCGATCGGTTTTACATCGAGGTGCAGCGGGTCGGCAAGCCGGAGGAGGAAGCTTACATCGAGCGCGTACTATCTCTGGCGGTAGCGCATCATGCGCCAGTTGTCGCCACCAATGATGTGAGATTTATTGATTCCAGTGATTTTGAAGCGCACGAGGTTAGAGTATGTATCAGCAGGCGACGGACGCTTGGCGATCCGAACAGGCCGAGAAACTATACAGACCAGCAGTACCTCAAGAGCAGTCAGGAGATGGCTGAGCTGTTTGCAGATATCCCAGAAGCTTGCCTGAATGCCACCGAGATTGGGAAGCGGTGCAGCTTGTCGCTGAACCTAGGCACTCCCTATCTGCCCAATTATCCCGTACCTGACGAAAGATCGCTGGAAACCTATCTTGAGGATCTCAGCAGACATGGTCTCGAAAGGAGACTGAAACAACTATTCGGCGAGACAGGATGCAGTGAGCAACAAAGTCGTGCCTATTTTGAGCGGCTTGAGATGGAGCTGGGCATCATTAACCAGATGGGGTTTCCGGGTTACTTCTTGATCGTCATGGAGTTTATTCGCTGGGCTAAAGAGAATGATATTCCGGTTGGTCCCGGCCGTGGTTCGGGCGCCGGCTCTATTGTGGCCTACGCTTTAGGGATCACTGATCTCGACCCTCTCAAGTACGATTTGTTGTTTGAGCGCTTCCTGAATCCAGAAAGGGTGTCGATGCCAGATTTCGACGTGGACTTCTGCATGAAAGGCCGTGACCTGGTGATTCAGCACGTTGCCGATCTCTACGGTCACGACGCAGTTTCCCAGATAATTACTTTTGGTACGATGGCAGCGAAAGCAGTGGTGCGCGATGTTGCTAGGGTTCAGGGTAAGCCATATTCCCTGGGTGATAAGCTGTCAAAACTTATCCCGTTTGGGCCGGATGTGACGTTGGCAAAAGCCTTGGAGGAAGCGTCGGAGTTGTCACGTTTCGTTGACGGTGACGAAGACGCTCAGGAAGTCATGGACATGGCCTTCAAGCTTGAAGGGATCACCCGTAATGTCGGCACGCATGCCGGTGGGGTGGTCATAGCGCCGACCAAACTGACTGATTTCACGCCGCTGTATTGTGAAGAAGCCGGCGGCGGGCTGGTATCACAATTCGACAAGGATGATGTCGAAACTGCTGGTCTGGTCAAGTTCGATTTTTTAGGCCTTCGTACACTCACGATTATTGACTGGGCGGTGAAGATGATCAACGAGCGTCAGGGCGAGGCAGAGCCTGTTGCGATTGATGCCTTGCCCCTGGATGATGAGTCGGTGTACCGGATCTTGCAAAAGGGGGCAACCACCGCTTTATTCCAGCTCGAATCACGGGGGATGAAGGAGCTAATCAAGAAACTTAAGCCCAGCAGCTTTGAGGACATTATTGCGCTAGTTGCACTGTTCCGTCCGGGTCCTCTTCAGTCAGGCATGGTTGATGATTTCATTGAGAGAAAACACGGCCGCACGGAGGTCGCTTATCCACACCCTGAGCTGGAGCCGGTGTTATCCAACACCTACGGTATTATTCTCTATCAGGAGCAGGTGATGCAGATTGCGCAAGTGCTAGCGAACTACACTCTGGGTGGGGCCGACATTCTGCGCAAGGCGATGGGTAAAAAAGATCCAGCTGTGATGGCGAAACAGCGCGACCTGTTTATGGGTGGTGCGGTAGCGCGGCAGATCGACAAAGATTTGGCGGGTTCGATTTTTGATCTTATGGAAAAATTCGCCGGCTATGGTTTCAATAAATCGCACTCTGCTGCCTATGCGCTGGTCTCCTATCAGACGGCCTGGCTCAAAGTACATTATCCGGAGTTTTTCATGGCGGCGGTACTGTCCGCCGAAATGCAGAATACCGACAAGATTGTGACGTACGTCGATGAATGTCATGCAATGGGCCTTAAAATAGTGCCGCCGGATGTCAATGTCGGTCAATTCAACTTTACGGTGAATGACACTGGGGATATTGTCTATGGCCTTGGCGCAATCAAGGGACTGGGTGAAGGGCCGATTGAGGCAATAATATCCGAGCGACAGGAAAAACCTTTCGAAAGTTTGTTAGACGTCTGTCAACGGTTGGATTCTCAAGTAGTCAACAGACGCTCGCAGGAAGCCCTGATCAAGTCAGGCGCATTTGATAATTTTATGGAAGGTGGTCCTGATGTCGTCAGGGCGGCGCTTCTGGCGCTATTACCTTCTTCTATACAGGCCGCCGAGCAAAGTAAACGGAATTCTGAAAGTAAGGTAGATGATTTATTTGGGGACATTTCACCTGAGGCCCCAGCTAGCGAGACCCAGAGTTCGGGTGCTATTAATCAAGCCTGGAGTGAGCAGGAGCGCTTGCAGGCGGAAAAATCTGCGCTCGGGCTTTATTTGTCAGGGCATCCTATAGAAGAATTTCTTCCGGAACTGTCAAAAATAACCCGCAGTCGCCTGTCGGGGTTATACCCAGAGCGCGGCACCCAATTGGTTGCCGGCTTGCTGTATGGACTCAGGACCATGAAAACAAAGACCGGCGACACCATCGCGTTCCTTATGCTTGATGATCGCAGTGCCCGCTTTGAGCTGTCATTGTCTGCCAGGGATTTTGAAAAATACCGAGACCAGCTACAGCTCGATTCGATCATTATCGCCGAGTGCACTGTCAGCGTGGACGATTACAATGATGGTATGCGTGGCCGCGCCAAGCAACTGATGACTTTGCTCGAGGCGCGTAAACGCTTCGCGAAACGCCTTGCGGTCCGGCTTCGATCGGATGAACTTGTGCCGGCCTTTTGCGACCATCTGGCTTCGATTCTCCTTCCGCACTGTCAAGCAGGTCAGGCTGAATCGAATTTGTCAAACGCTTCGGCGGGATCAAAAGACTTTGACTCAACGTCTGGGGATCGTCTGGTTGATTCCGGCTGTCGAGTCATCATTGACTATCGGCGCGCCGATTCCAGAGGGAGCATAATGCTCGGCTCGGAATGGTTCGTCTCGCCGACTGACGAATTGCTACAGGATTTACGAAGGGAATTTGGAAAAGACAGAATCGAACTGGCTTACAGTCAGAACATCAATTTGAATTAGATCGGACGATTACGAGCCAATGTCAGCCCCGCTTGCACAAGCTTGCACCATACAGCAGTTTTCTCGGAACACTCATGGACCCTAATTACTTAGATTTTGAACAACCTATCGCGGAATTGGAGGCAAAGATTCGAGAGTTGCGTCTTGTCGGCACCGATAATGACCTCAATATCAGTGAAGAAATCCAGAATCTGCAGGATAAAAGCACCAAGCTGACAGAAAAGATCTATGCAAATCTCAGTTCATGGCAGATCTCTCAGGTAGCGAGACACCCGCTGCGACCCTATACCCTGGACTTTATCGAGCACATATTTACAGATTTCGATGAGCTGCACGGGGATCGGCTGTTTGCCGATGATTTGGCAATCATCGGAGGCCTTGCCAAGCTTGATGGCCGGCCGGTGATGGTTATCGGTCATCAAAAAGGCAGGGGCACTAAGGAAAAAGTACGCCATAATTTTGGTATGCCGAGGCCAGAGGGTTACCGCAAGGCAAGGCGTCTGATAAAACTCGCGGAACAATATCGGCTTCCGGTGCTGAGTTTCATCGACACGCCGGGGGCTTACCCTGGCATGGATTCGGAAGAGCGCGGGATTAATGAAGCGATCGCTGAAAATATGGCGATGATGTCGAGAGTCAGGACGCCCTTGATCGCGACGGTCACCGGGGAGGCAAACTCCGGTGGCGCAATCGCCATTGGCATTGCCGATCAGCTGAACATGCTACAGTACTCCACCTATACGGTCATCACACCGGAGGGCTGCGCAACCATCTTGTGGAAATCTGCCGACCATGCCGCGGCAGCTGCTGAAGCCATGGGGGTGACCTCCGAGCGCCTTGTTGAGCTTTGTATAGTCGATCAGACAATTCCTGAACCTCTCGGTGGTTCGCATCGTGATGTAGCGGCAACCAGTGCTAACATTAAACATGCTTTGCTGCAGCAGCTGGACAGGCTGCAGGCGATGGACCTCGACGAACTGGTCAGCCGTCGCTATGAACGTCTGATGAGTTATGGTATCAGTAGCTGAGTCAAGTCCGGGACCGATTGCCCGGAAGTGGCAGCACAATGAGTGACTTGATCGGTAAACTCTTTTCGGAACTGAGCCGGGAAAACGCGCCAAGGCGTTACGTTGTTGCTCTCAGTGGAGGGCTGGACTCAACCGTTTTGCTCCATGCTTTAGCGAGCTTGCGAGATGCGGGTTCACTTAATGCAGATCTTGTAGCTGTTCATATTAATCATCAACTCTCTGATATGGCCATGGAATGGCAGGCCTTCTGCGTTGATACTTGCCATCAGTGGCGGGTGCCGCTGACAACCCGTGAGGTTTCTGTTTCTGCAAACGGTTCTTTGGAAGCAGCAGCCAGAACAGCGAGATATAACGCCTTTCGTGACCTGGTTCAAAGCGGTGATTCACTGTTGCTTGCTCACCACCTTGATGATCAGATCGAAACTTCTCTCTATCGGCTTCTGCGGGGCGCGGGGCCGCAAGGGCTTTCGGGAATTCCGAGGATGCGCGGTCTGGGTGAAGCTACCCTATGGCGGCCGCTGCTTGATATTTCGCTTGCTGAGCTGCACACCTACGCAGTCGGCAAACGCTTGAAATGGAGAGAAGATGAATCAAACCAGGATGATCGTCACGACCGTAATTTCCTGAGACACCACGTCCTCCCTGTTCTCGAATCTCGCTGGCCAGACTATCGCGCGAGCTGGCAAAAAAGCCTGAATTTAATGGCAGAAAGCAACG
>PBTW01000064.1 GCA_002729315.1 Gammaproteobacteria bacterium | reverse complement strand
GGAACTGATCTAGACGGGAGTGCAATGAATAGATTCTAAGTAACGCCCTCGCTGTAAAGCCTGACGGTCATGTCCGTTCTGCTATTCCGGGTGTTCGCCCCTCCCCCACCCCGCCTGCTGCAGTTAACTCCGCGATCCCGCTCAGCTTGAGGCGACTGTGCCACTGAGCGTGAACGCTCGCCATCGGTGGGCGCGTCCGCCTAGCTTGCCACCTCTTTCCAGAGGAAGAATCGGGTAGCAGCCAGGAAACTGATTGCCAACCACACAGCGATACCCAGCAGGCTCGGAAGGATCTCTGTCAAGGCGGCTCCGGCGTTGGCGATTTCGCGCATACCTGTGGAAACGAAAGATAGCGGGAGCAGTTGAGCCAGCGGTTGTATCCATTCCGGCATTGATTCGATCGGATAAAATATGCCTGAAAGGAATATTTGCGGCATGATGACAATGTTGCCAAGCGCACCGATAGTCTCCTGAGTTTTTGCCAGACTGCCCAAGCTGAATCCAATGCATAGAAAGACAACTGTCCCCAGAATAACGACAAAATAGTAAGCAAAGAAGTTTCCGACAATCCGGATATCCAGCAGCACTATTGCCAGGATAATCAGCACGGTAAGTTGGACAAGAACAATAGTCATCCGGGCGAAGACTATCGCGGTGATAAAATCTTTTGGTTCAATCGGGGTGACAAACAACCGCTTAAGAATGCCCTTTCGGCGATATTCCACAATGTTGAAGCCACTGCCAGCAATAGACAGATTCATCAGTGTCAAGGCCATTAACCCCGGCAGCAGAAAATCAATATAGCGCTGTGATCTGGCTTGGACATCTTCGATGGCGATAGTGAACAGGGGCGCGATGCCGCGAAATTCTCGCTCTATGGACAGGAGTGTTTGCTCCAGCACAGGCATGATCAGACCCAACTGGCTCACTTGGGCCGCATCAACCACCACGTTAATTTCAGAACTGCGCGTCTCAGGAGACTGGCCAAAATCGGCGGGCAATTCCAGCACTATCGCCAGATCACCAGCAATGAGCGCTTCTCTGAGTGGAGCCGACTCGCCGGTGACAGTATTGAAAACAAGAGAATCGCTCAGCCTCTGGACAAAATCTGAGGCGACCTGGTTTGACGACAGGTTAGCTACTCCAATGTTGATTAACTTCGGTTCGCGATTATTCGCCAGACTGAAGACGGTCATGAATATGACCGGAAAGAATAAGCTGAAAAAGATTGAGCGCCGGTCTCTCAGGAAAATCTTTAAAAATACCGACGTCAGATGTCGCTGGAGGGGATTAAGTATCAACTGTCACTCCCTCAAGCCGTGGCCTGTTAAGGACAGAAAAACGTCTTCGAGGTTGCCGTGCACTGGTGCTTCCGGCAGCTCGGGTGCGAATTCTAGTATCAATGCTTGGGGCGTGCCTTCCGCGATGATCTTGCCGTGGTCCATGATAGCGATGCGGCTACAGAGCTCCTCGGCCTCTAACATATTGTGGGTAGTCAGAACAATGGTCATGCCACCGTCATTAAGTCCCTGCACCAGGTCCCACAGATTGCGCTTGGCCTGAGGATCGAGGCCTGTGGTTGGCTCATCAAGAAACAAGACCTTAGGCTCGTTTACCAGCGCACAGGCGATTGAGAAGCGCTGTTTCTGACCGCCCGAAAGGGCTGCAGGCTTTGCTCTGGCCTTGTCCTCCAGCTGAACTTTGGCGAGCAAAACTAGGGGGTCTATCGATCTGTGATATAACGCGCCGAACAGAGAGAGCAGCTCTTCTATACTGACGTTGTCAAAATATTCATTGGCCTGGAGCTGAACGCCAATCCGCTCTTTGACCTGATAGGGGTTGGCACTGACACTGATGCCGTCAATACGGGCTTCTCCCCCATCAATATCATTAAGTCCCTCGATCATTTCGAGCGTGGTAGTCTTCCCGGCTCCGTTCGGGCCGAGGATACCAAATACCTCGCCCTGCTCTATCGAGAGAGAAACGCCGTTCACTGCAAAGAATTTTTGTGATTTGTCGTCCGGCAGGGGATATTGCTTCTGCAGGTCACAGACTTCGATGATGGGCATGGTAGGTATAGTCCGGCGGCATTACTGGACGGCAGATGATAACCTAACTTGCCAACTGAGTACGCAGCTAAAGCGCAGTGCGATTGCTTTCTCGATTCCTTAAGAGAGTTTGTTCAAAAGCAGCCGTTGGAGCTTTAAAAACTCCATAAATATTCGTACTGGCCAAACTGATCGCTGAACTGCTTGGGTTTGATGGGCCCAAAGAAAGAGTAGAATACCGAGGCAAACCAGCTTAGACAGATCATGGCCAGGAGCAAGGCGATTTTCTCGAACCCTTCAGTATTTTTCGGGCTTGCAATGATCCTGAAAGGCAAAAACCACAATGCCAGACATAAAATGCTGGGCACAATTCCGGAACCCGTCGCGGCGAGCAGAATCAGTGCCAGTTTGCTGAGTATGACTAAAAAGATGACGAACAAGTTGCCCAGTGCTGACATAATTTTGCTTCGCTTTCGAGGCTCTGCCTTGTGTGTTTGCGTTGAACCACATAATGACTTGTGTCTCGTTAGCATTGCGAAGGGCGTGCCAATGTTCTATAAGCATTGGAGACATGAACTTAGCTGTAGTCGATTCTGACGGTAAGATTGGAAAGGTACGTATATGAAAAGCTGGCGCGGCCGGTTTTCGGGCTTAACACTCATCGCTGCCCTGGTGCCGTTACTGGCCAAGGCCGACGATTTTAACGATAGCGTGGATGCCGTTTTTTACCAGATAAACGCGGCTACAGATCCCGGCTGCAGTGTCGGTGTCATTGCGGGAGGTGAATTGATACACCGGTCTGGGTATGGCTTGGCTAACCTTGAGCTGGACGTCCCGCTCGACGGCACGCAGGTGCACCGGATTGGTTCCGTATCCAAGCAGTTTACCGCGTTCGCAGTTTTGCTGCTTGCCGAAGAAGGCAAGGTTGATCTTGAAAAGGACATACGGGTGTACTTACCGGAACTGCGCAGATACGGATACCCCGTCAGTATTAATGCGGTGCTTGGGCATGTTGCCGGCATGGCAGACTACGACTATGTCTCCGGAGGTGAAGACGGGCCGGTCGAGGGAGGACTGAATCTTACCTCCGTTGCGGGCGGGCCTTTTCGCCTTGGCAATGAGGACTATCTGAACATACAAGAATTCTTCAACGTGGTGAAGCAGATTCCGCTGCGACAGATGCCGAATGAATCCTATCGCTACAGCAACCTAGGATATTTTCTGCTATCTATGCTAGTGGAGGAAGTGTCCGGCGAATCTTTACGGGAATACGCCGCCAAACAGATCTTTGAGCCTCTTGGCATGACCAGCACTTTTTTCAGTGACGATCCGGTTGAAATCGTAAAGAACAGGGCTAGCGGCTATCGCCCTGACGCTCGCGGCTATGTGACTGATATGACCAACCTCTTCTGGGTCGGGGATGGTGGTTTACACACCAATATAGACGACCTGGCGCTTTGGGATGCTCACTTTTATCAGCCAACTCTAGGTCTAGACCCCGAAGCGCTGATGGCGCAGTTTCTAACGCCCAACAGCTCCATTTCACCAGCGCCGGATACGCTGTACGCCAATGGCCAAAATATCGGCAGAGTGAACGGTAAAGAGCGGATCTATCACTCCGGCGGATGGCTCGGGGTGACCACTTTTTATGCGCGGTATCCCTCAGAACAATTTTCTACTATCCTGCTGTGTAATGATGTCAGCCTCTCTCCATCTAGCTTGTCGGAAGAGATCGAGCGGCTTTATTTCAGCTCGAAATAAGACTAGGGAAAGTCGATCTCTTCTATGGGAATGTAGTCGATGTCAAACCCAAAGGCTCGAGGCTGGGTTACTGACAATGCCTGAGCAGTGCGATAGTGATGTGTACAACCTATGCCGAAAACGGCTAGCCGTTGTCCATATCGCATTCGTTCGGCATTCAGAGGTCGCGCCGTTTCCTGCTCTAGGATGCAGATAAGATCGGGTACGCTGGCCACTGTCCGGCCATCAATGCTGGCGACGAGATACTCGTTCTTAATTAGGATCTCCATCCTGCGGTTGGAATCGTCAAAGCTTTGCAGAGTGGCTGTGCCTATATCGTATCCGCCCACGATCTTCCGTCTGGAATCAATCACTTTGCCGGTGAACAAGCGCTTGATTACGCCGTAGTCGCTTGCATTAAACAGAGCAAAAAGCTCCGGTTCAATGGCGTCAATATTGCCGTCGTGTTGTCGCAGCAGCGCGCCTAGTCTGGTTGCGAAGCTGAGGGTATGGGGAATCGCACTGCGCTTCACCAGAGCGCCGGTCATCCCGTGTTCCACGGAAGTGACCATGCCACCCATGGCCACTGCCTTTGCACGAATTTCCTTTTCGAAACTAATCGCGTCCGCACATTCCAGCAGTTCCGAACTACCAAATGCATCCATGATGACGGCGGGCGTCGGCTTGGCACCATAGATCGGGAAAGTCATCATCTGGGCCTCGGGTAGTGCCCGGCCCATGCCATCGCCATCGACGCAGGGAATGCCTTTCATCGCAGCAACGAAGGGTGGAATAGTGCTGTTTCCGCCGCCGACTTCGAATGGAATCACAGCATCGATCTGCTTTCCCGTGACAGCCTCGTAGCGGTTCAGTGCTCCGATTGCCTCATCGACGGTCGGCAGCTGCTCCAGAGTCACCGTGGGTGCCCCAACCATGCCAATGCTTACCACAAACGTATCGTCCGGTAGATCCTCCGGAGATATAAGCTGAGCCGGACCAATCTGATGCAGTATTCGCTCAGCCAGTAATTGGGAAACATAGGGGTCGCCGCCTCCGCCAGTTGCGAGAAACGCCGCGCCGGTGCAAAGGTCCTTGATGTGTTCCGCTCCAATTGTCTTCATGGTGAGTGACGAAGGTCACCGACAACCTTGATCCGAATTCTTGCCGCGTCGCCATCCATGTAGCTCACGCTGGTCTCTTCGATGTCCAGCACCCGAAGCGTCTTCCCCTCGGCGCCTGCAGCGACCGCTTTGGCCTGCGCTTCTCGAGTCATGTCTGCCAGCACGCGGTCCCGACTGTGCCTACTGAAACTGACCAGCTGCTCGACTTCACCCCCGACCTGTGCCATGGCCGCACCGATGGCATTGGCTACGTCCGCGTGGTCTGGCACGATAACTCTAGAGGCCGTTTCTAACTCACGAGACACGAGGATGGCGCCGCCACCGACCAGAATGACTGGTACCGGTGCGTCGTTGGGGCGCATTTTGTCGATGGCCTCGTCGATCATCCGGTGGATACGATGCGTTGCGCGCTCCACCGCAGCACGATCCAGTGTCTGTACGCGGGAAGGCTGGCCGACGCTGACTGAACCATTGGCTACTGCAATATCGGTCGCCGTCAGGGTTGACCCACCGAACACCAGGGCCTCTTCGACCAGTCTGTGGCCGACGGACTTTGGCCCCACCGACGCGCCTTCGTCGGCGATCAGGCTGCCGCCGCCCAGACCGATGGAGAGGATGTCGGGCATTCTGAAATTGGTGCGCACTCCGCCAACTTTTATATGGCTGTTACTCTCTCTTGGAAATCCATTCGCCAGCACGCCGACGTCCAGCGTGGTTCCGCCGATATCGACAACCAGCGCATCTTGCATGCCGGAGAGAAGCGCGGCACCCCGGAGGCTGTTGGTCGGCCCGCTTGAAAAGGTAAGGGCCGGATAGCGTGCGATGAACTGGGCAGACATCAAGGTGCCATCATTCTGACTGACATAAAACGGGCAGCGCAAGCCGCGTTCAGCAAGGGCAGTTTCCATGTTCGAGACGACTTTCCTGGCAAGTTCTCCGAGGCTCGCATTCAGCAGCGCTGCATTTTCCCGCTCAAGAATGCCCAGACGGCCAATTTCATGGCTCATGGAGATATTGGCGTCAGGGATGCGTTGTCTGAGTCGTGAGGCAATCTTGAGTTCATGAGCATTGTTGGCAGGCGAAAACGCCGCAGAGACCGCAATAGATTTGACACCGCTGTGGACAATGTCGGTAATTGCCTCATCCAGTGACGTTTCATCAATCGGTGAGATTTGTCGGCCGTCGAACATATATCCGCCGCGGATCATGTAGCCGTGATTACCCAGCGCGGACGCGATGTCCGTGGGCCAGTCGCATAGGGGAGGTATACCCGAGCCGGTCGGGAGGCAGGCTCTGATGATGGCTGTAGGGCTCAGTTGCTTGCGTTCGATGACGGCATTAGTAAATTGGGTTGTGCCGATCATTACTGCCTCAATAGCTGTCGCATCTACTCGGCCTTCAGTTATCACCTGGTCAAGTGCCTCGATGATTCCCTGACGCACATCGCTGCTGGTCAGTGCTTTATGGGCGCAGATAATTTCCATGCCGTTCATTAGAACCGCATCGGTATGTGTACCACCGACATCAATACCGATTCTCATGGTGCAGACGGACTACGGTTGAGTATGGAGGGCCAGCTTCTGCGGCAGATGAGATAGATTGGAGCAGTCACCACTAGCGCGTCCAGGCTCGGGATATTGGACAGAGACAGTTCGGTGACGAAAACGATCGCGGAGAAGATGGTGCCTATAACCCAAGTAACCATCGCTGCCCGATCATAGTCGGGAAGGGACGCGCGCAATTCTGGTGAGAATCGCCGTTGTCCGAGCAGGAAGTAGTCGACGAGGTAAATGCCCGCGATCGGCGGCACAATCACACCCAACCATTCCAGAAATTCGATGAAATGTTCGGTAATGCCCAGCATGGCTAGGCCTGTTCCGACCGCGCCGCTGACGAGCATCAGCTGCCATTCAGGTGTTTTCGTCCGCACGACGGCCACGGCTAGGGTCGTGCTGTAGAGATTTACGCTGTTAGTTGTCCATGTCGCGAAGACCAAAATTAGAAATGCGCTGCCAGTCAATCCAAGAGCGATCATATAGGCCATTGGATCCAGCAGGCCGGTGATCATGGCGGGGAGCACTCCCATGAGCATGGAAAAGAAATTGCCCAGACCATTGCCCAGCAGTGAGGCTGCAACACAGTCTCTTGTTGCGCGGGCGTACCTCGACAGATCAGGCATCAGGACCACACCGACGATAAGGCTCCCGACTACGGTCGAAACGGCAGTGTAAAAGTAGTCTGGATTGGCGCCCCTGGTGGCCAGTACCGTAGTCCAACCGCCGTCGGTCATGGCAAGTTTGCTGACATATATGAGGAAACAGATCAGTAGAGGCACCGCGAACAACGCCAGACGATCAATGGCCTTGAAGCCAAAAAGGGTAGTCACGAGGATCAGCGCAGAGGAGATCAAGGTAAGTGACCAGACCGGTGGTGTAAGCCCCCAGATTTGCTCAAACGAAATTGCGAGTGTCTGGCCGAAGAATCCTGCTGTCACTGCAAACCAGCCTAATAGTGTTAGGGCCAGCAGGATATTGACGTAGTCAGATCCTTTTTTGCCGAACACAAATTCTATGATCAGGTAGCTGCTGAGTCTGGTTTGTGCGCCAACAATGGCGGCAGGAATTGACATCAAGGCCAGTATTGCGGAGGCAAGCCCGATCGCTTTCGCGGCATCGACAAAGCCAAGCTGCTCGGCAGTAATTGCTCCGGTGTACAGCGTGGGCAGGGTTAAGCAGATGCCGAAGAGAACTATTCCGACAGACCAGCCGGACACTGTGTCCTCTGATGTCACGGTAGTTCGTGCGCTTTCGTCAAGCAGTTGGCTTAATTGGCTCAAATTTTTTCCTCTTCGGCCCCGACAGACGGCGTCAGTGCGTCGCTGCCTTCACCCTCGCGGCTTGCCGGACTCATTTAGCCCGCGGAGCGGTTGGTTTGGCAGGCATCATGGAACTCTTCTCTTTTCGAGCCTTCAGTCCAGGTTCTACGCATTAAACCATCAGTGCCAGCAAACTGGATAGTCCGGGTGACTGGCAGTGGCCCGCTCTTTATGCTTTCAAATACATCGGTTTATACTGTCCGCAAGTCCTAATCGCCGCTTTCTGGAAGCCCCTAATGTTGAAAAAGCCCACTCGTATTCTTGTTATCTTCAGCGCTCTGGCGCTAGTTCTGATTTCGTGCGGAGAAGCGCAACTGGAATTAAATGACGTAAAATTGCCTCAGGAAGTCGCAGCAGCTGAAACGCCTGCTTCCACCAAATATGCCTCGCAGAATCGACCGGATGTCAGAGGGAAAATTGGTGCGGTGTCTGCTGGACATCCTCTGGCGGCACAGGCCGGGCTAAGGGTCCTGCAGAGCGGCGGTAATGCGACGGACGCCGTGATTGCGATGGCAGGCGTGTTGGCCGTCGTACGTCCGCACATGAATGGTATCGGAGGCGATGCATTCGGGATCTTCTACGACGGAGAGACCGGAGAGGTTGCGGCGCTCAATGCAAGTGGCAGGGCGGGAGCCCTCGCAACACCGGAGTTTTTTGCCGCCGCCGGGCTTGATCAAATCCCGGGAGCCGGGCCGCTGTCGGTCAGTGTGCCCGGTGCCGTGGCTGGCTGGGTCGATGCCCATGAGCGATATGGCAGCATGGATTTTGCAGACCTGCTGGCAACAGGGATTGACTATGCCCGTAATGGATTTGCAGTCTCGACACGATTGGCACAAGATTTTGAGGAACAGGGAGCCAACCTCAATCAGGCTGGCCTTGACCTTTACCTCCCGAATGCTGCGGCGCCTCCGGTGGGCAGTTTGCTGCGCAATCCGGCTTTGGCAGATTCGCTTCAGATTGTGGCCACCGAGGGCAAGGAGGGCTTCTATCAGGGCGACATCGCCAAGCGGTTGTCGGCGTTCATTACAGAGCAGGGTGGTTATCTCAGACCGGAAGACTTCGCCAACCACACGTCTAACTGGGTGACGCCGCTGCGGGGCGATTATCTTGACCACGAGTTCATCGTGCTGCCACCTAACACGCAGGGCGTCACGCAGCTCGCGCTTTTTGAAATGGCGAAATCTCATGACTTGAAGCAGCAGGGACAAAACACAGCAGATTATCTACACACGCTCATTGAACTGAAAAAACTGGCATTCGCTGACCGTGATCGCTGGGTAGCAGATCCGGAGATGGCGCCGGTGCCGGTGCCCCAGTTGCTTGATTCCGACTATCTGCGGCAACGAGCCCTGGCAGTCGATATGGCGGTTGCCGCGGTTGAAGTGGCGCCGGGCTTTGGAGAGGTGGCCGCTGCCGCGCCAAACGGCAGTCGCTCTGATGCCGGTGATACTGTGTATATCACTGCTGTAGACCAGTGGGGCAACGCAGTGAGTTGGATACAGTCCAATTTTGCTGGCTTTGGCTCAGGGCTAATGGACGAAGCTACCGGGATTCTGCTTCACAATCGCGGCGCTCTGTTTACTTTAGAGACTGGTCACCCCAATCAGGTGGCTCCGGGAAAGCGACCCTATCATACCCTGTCACCAATGATGGCTTTATATCCAAACGGTCAGTTTGCCTTTACGCTCGGAACACCCGGCGGCGATAGCCAGACGCAAACGATCATCCAGATTACGCAGAATTTGCTGATGTTTGACATGACTCCTCAGCAGGCTCTCGAGGCCCCACGGTTCCGTTCCCAAACNGGTAATNGGCTCGCGATTGAAAACCGGATCACAGAGGCGGTGNTGCGTGAACTTCGATCNCGAGGCCATGAGNTGAATGTCATTGAAGGGTGGACGGCGACATTCGGCGGCGCGCAGATGATTCATCGAGACCCTGCGACCGGNGTGCTCACAGCTGCAGCAGACCCNAGACGGGAAGCCTACGCCATCGCGTATTGACCTGCCGACAGGTCGACTGCGCGTTTTTACCTGACGGTGAAACCAGGCCCGTGCAAAATCCGTCCGGGCCTGCGACCGGTGTGGGCTCCGTTCTCCACCACCACCTCTCCATTTACCAGAACAAACTTCATCCCTGTCGCATACTGATGGGGTTGCTCGAAGCTGGCGCGGTCGATGATTTCCTCTGCATCAAAGACTGCCACATCGGCAAAGTAGCCTTCGGTAATGAGTCCACGATCGTGAATACCTAGTCTTCGGGCAGACTGGCTACTCATTTTTTTAACGGCCTCTTCCAGTGTGATGACGCCGCGCTCTCTGACATAGTGCCCCAGAATCCGGGCAAAGGTCCCATACTGTCTTGGGTGGGGAGCGCCTTCACCAAACACACCGACGGGCCCATCGGACCCAATGGCGGTAGCTGGATGGCGCATAATACGATCAACATCCTCTGGTCCGATGGCGTGGTAAACAGCGGTTGCTCCACCTCCGCGTATGATGTCGAAGACTATCTCCGCTGCATTTTCCGGCGTTGGCTCCATGCCAGCTTCCATAGTTAACTCCGCCAAATTCTTGCCAGCCATGTTGGGATCCCAGCTGTTTCGAGAAATAAAAACGTTCTTTGGATCACCCCCTCCGCGGTCATACAAGATCTTCGCTATCACTTCATTTTTAATGGTTGAATAGGTTTCAGGGCTGTTAATTCGGTTCAGCATTTCTTCCCGGCCGCCGGCCTGTGCCCATTGCGGGATCAGCGCATTAATGCTGGTTTGTGAGGCAGTATAGGGATACTGATCAATCGTAACGTCGACACCGCGAGCACGTGCTTCATCAACTAATCGCAAACTTTCAATTGATGCGCCCCAGTTTTCCACCCCTATTACTTTATGGTGGGTAATTTGCACGGGAATCCCGGCTTCCTCTCCGATCCGAATTGTTTCTTGGACCGAGTCGATAAGCTGTGCGGCTTCCTCGCGAATGTGAGAGATGTATATGCCGTTATATTCAGCCGCCACTTTGGATAGTTCTATAACTTCCTCTGTTGAAGTAAAGCTTCCTGGAACGTAAAACAACCCAGTGGAGATACCAAGCGCGCCCTGCTCCATGGCGTCCCTAACCATTTGCTTCATGCGATCCATTTCTTGAGGCGAGGCCTTTCTGAGCCCGAAACCAATGACCCTCTGTCTTATGGTGCCTTGACCGACGAAAACCGCCCAGTTAGGGCTTATTCGCAAATCTTGAATGTCAGCATAGTGTCTATCGATCGGGTAGGGAGACGAGCCATCGTTCCCCTCGGTAAGGGTCGTAACTCCTTGTAAAAGGGCGCTTTCGGCATTAGGGACATCGAAAATTCCTCTTAATGCGTGTGTGTGCGGATCTATAAACCCCGGTGCGACGATCAAGCCTGTTGCATCGATGACCTGGGGGGCAGTCGCCCCAGGGAGATTGCCAACTCGAGTGATCCGGTCTCCAACTATCCCAACGTCAGCTTCGTACCAAGGTGTGCCTGTGCCATCAACGATGCGTCCATTTTTGATCAGTAGGTCAAAAGATTCCTGAGCGACGGCAAACAGGGGCAGCATAGCTGTCGAGATCGCCAGAAAAGCCAGTGAATGAAGTATCATTTTCATAGTGTTGGCATGCCCCTGAACAGCTATGGTTTTTGAGTGCAAAAAAAAGGGTAGCTACAAGCTACCCTTTTCTTGCCTATTGATCTACCAGATCCTGATCCGTTGCTCTGGCGGCAGGTACAGCGCTTCGTCAGCTTGTACGTTGAAAGCCTCATACCACTCATTGAAGTTGCGCACGACGCCGTTCACTCTGAATTCAGACGGAGAATGTGGATCGGTCGTCAGCCGCTGGATGAGAGCATCCTCGCGGTACTTGCGCTGCCAGACTTGGGCCCACGCTAGAAAGAAACGCTGGTCGCCGGTTAATCCTTCGATCACCGGCGCTTCCTCGCCATTGAGCGCCATTCTGTAGGCTCGGTATGCCAGTGACAGACCTCCGACGTCGCCGATGTTTTCGCCAAGGGTAAATCGACCGTCGATGAAGTAGCCGGGCACCGGTTCGAACTGGCCGTATTGCTCAGCGAGGGCGTCGGCTTGTGATTCAAAGTTGGCGCGGTCCGCATCGGTCCACCAGTTACGCTGGACTCCACGCCAATCCGATTTAGAGCCCTGGTCATCGAACCCATGGCCCATCTCGTGGCCAATTACTGCTCCGATTCCGCCATAGTTGACTGCAAGGTCAGCAGCAGGGTCGAAGAACGGTGGTTGCAGGATACCGGCCGGAAAGACAATCTCATTGAAAGAGGGGTTGTAATAGGCATTAACTGTTTGTGGCGTCATGCCCCATTCCTCGCGGTCAGTCGGCTGACCCAGCCGGCCAATTTCATCCTCATAGTTGAACAGTCGGATGTTCTGCGCGTTCTGAAACAGATTGTCCGAGCTGATAGCGATGGACGAAAAATCCTTCCATTCATCTGGATAGGCGATTTTTGGTCTGAAGGCTTCCAGTTTCTTATAGGCTTCCTCTTTGGTATCTGCGCTCATCCAGTCGTTCCGTTCGATGCTCTGACGCAGCGCCGCACGCAGATTCTCCACCAGCTCATCCATCTGTGCCTTGGCTGATTCGGGAAAGTGACGCTGGACGTAAACCTGTCCGATTGCTTCGCCCAGGCTGCTCAGGGAGCCCACCCTCATCACGCCTCGCTCCCAGCGTTCGCGCTGCTCAGGCACGCCATTGAGAACAGTCGAGTAGAAATGGAATGCCTCTTGATCAATCTCCTCTGAGAGTACGTTCGCGCTGTCGACGATAAAGCGGTAGGTCATGAAGCTCTTCCATTCTCCCACGGGTCGTGAGGCAACAAGCTCAATTATGGGAGACATGGCGCTTGGGTAGGACACGTTGAGATCAGTAAGATTCTCTATGCCTGCCGCGGCGAAATAGCTTTCCCAGTCAAGGCCGGCATACTCGGCCTTGAAATCCTCATAGGACATCGGATTGTAGGTGAGATCGCGATTGCGTCGCTGGGACCGTGGCCAGGTATGCTCCGCAATCCGCGTTTCGAGTGCCAGTATCGCTGCAGCCTTGGTGTCGCTATCTTCAATGCTGGCGAAATCCAGAATCCGGGTGATATGTGCAACATACTCCTCACGAACTGTGATGAATTCTTCGGTGTCTTCAAGGTAATAATCACGATCAGGCAATCCCAGACCACCAACCGACAGGTTGAGCTGATGGCGGTCTGCATCGGAGCGGTCAGCGCCTATGTAAAAGCCAAAAGGGCTGGCAGTATTGTCAATCTGAGCTCGACCGAAG
>PBTW01000063.1 GCA_002729315.1 Gammaproteobacteria bacterium | reverse complement strand
TTCAATTTTGATAACCTCAGCACCGTGATCGCCGAGAATTTGAGAGCAATATGGCCCCCCCAAAACTCGACTCAGGTCGATAATTAACTTGCCGTCTAGGGCGGCCGCGCCCTTGGTATCTAACATAGTCAGAGTTATTAGATAAATATCAGTCCGTAGCAAATGCTACCCAAGCGCCGACGAGCATAATGCAGGGAGTGACTTGACACAAGCAGTTGTCGGGAAATAGAAAAACCCAACAGACATTTACAAGTCAATCGGCACCCAATAATTGAGGCAGTCCATTCGGACGTCTCAGCTCAGTTCTGAGAGCAATTCCAAAGCAACCTCTTCTCGCGCAATCATAGCTTGCAACTAATTCAGCGCCTCGAGCTGAATTTGCTTGACTATTTCGCGGGTAAGCCCGATCTGTTCGCCCACATCTCCTAACGCATTACCATCAAAACCGCTGGAGCCTAAACGACGGGAATCACTTCCCGTTGCTTATGACTTAATGTAGATACCCATTGATCGAAGCAATTTTTCGAGTTGTCTTACTGAAGAAGACAAGAAGAACCTGTACACCGCGTGTCAGGTAAACAACCCAGCAATGAATTCTTTGAGTCGCGCTAAATCGGTGCATCGACTGAAATGATTTCCTATCGCACCGATAGAGTGCTGTTGACTCCAGCCAGATGTACCTCCGAGTCAGCCGCAACAAGCCCAAGGCTCGGTGCTTTTTAGGTATTTCCCGCAAGCCTTTGTTTGACCTTCATGAAAACCTTGAGCACTTTTTCTCGAAACACGGGCAGGCGGATCATGCGTCTCTGATTCATCAATGAGCAGAGATCATCGGTGCCTGCGCAACAGCCTATCCAGTGTTTCTCCCGGCAGGAAGAACTCAGCAACCATGATCGGCTTGCTATCCAAATAGAATATACGTCGGCGGCCCCAAAAGCCTTGCTCGGATTTGGCGAACTGGAAAGCACCGCGCTTGACGTCGGTCTGCGAAAACAGGTATCCACCCAAGGGGTGCTCGCCCAACTCCAAAACTTCACCGAGAGCAGACTCCGCTGCGTGTGCCGGCATAAGACTGTGTGCAAGCACAGCCGGCTTACCCTCGCAAAGCAGTACCGTTTTTCGGGACCAGAATTCATGCGATGGAGCAACCGGGCCAAACAATCGCCGCAAATCGTCCCCCAAGATATTTCGCCACGCCAGCTCGACCGTTTGCACGCAGAGACAGCCGTTACTCACCTCGATCAACTGCTGAGTTAATGACCCCTCGTCACAAAGCAGCCGCAGCATGGCCTGATTCAAGCTGCGAGACTGGCATCCGGGAGCGATCCAACGCACGCTATCATCGTCAAGTTCGATCGTCTTAATTGGCTCCATCATTCCTGTCCACTGATCCGGCTGCCGAACTGCTTTGCTTTCTGCAGGAAACTAGACGCTCAGCTACTCTCATCGGGTTCGCGTTGTTGCGGAGGCGGAAAATTCCGCGCCCCCTACCGCTTCAGAAAACGCCAGTGTATACGCGGCGTCTTCGAAAACGAAAAATATGAGTCATCCGATCAACTGAGATAGCGATCGCGTCGCATGTCCTTTACACTAGTAATTTGAGCATGTCCTCTATATTCAAGGGAATCCCACAGTGCAAGCATGGCGCACAGAACTGCGTAAACAGGTCCTGATACTGGTCTCGGTTTGCCTCTTTGGTTATTCCATTGGTCAACTTGTTTTTGCTCTTCTCCTGCTTTTAGGCAGTTACGTCCTGTTCAACCTTGTTCAACTACATCGCCTGACGAAATGGCTTGCGAAAGACCATACCTCGGACCGGTCAGCACCTCCAGAGGGCTTTGGCCTGTGGGGCGGAGTATTCGACGGCATTTATCGCCTACAAAAACAGGAAAGACGTGCCAGCGCCTACTTGGAAAATATCGTTAACAAAGCTCAAGAATCGTCTGCAGCGCTCGAAATGGCAATCATCATGGTTGACCGCAATAACAATCTCGACTGGTGGAACCAAGCCACTGAGTCCTTACTGGGATTGCGCTATCCGGAAGACAAGCGACTGCCTGTGACGAATTTGATACGTGATCCAGAATTCACCGCATATTTCGGCAGAAACGCCTATGACGAACCGCTCCACATTAACTCGCGCGGTGACAACGGCAAAAGACTGGAGATTCAAATTGCATTATTTGGGGAAAATGAGCGACTGATTATTGTTCGGGATATCTCTCAACTTCATCGACTCGAACAGATGCGAAAAGATTTTGTCGCCAATGTTTCACATGAACTTGGCACGCCAATCACCGTGATAAAGGGTTACCTTGAAGCGATAATAGATAACATTCAGGATCTCGACAGTAAATGGGAGAAACCAATCATCCAGATGCATCAGCAATCTTCTCGCATGGAAAACATTGTCAAGGACTTGTTGGTGTTATCCGCGCTGGAAACCGGCACTCTATCAAGAAAACAAAGCTCATTCGCCCTGAGACAACTTCTATCCGAAATCGTCAACGACGCCAGACAAATTTTTGCTCAACAGGATCACCAGTTCAGCCTCAGTTGCGATGAGAACATCGAATTTATCGGGGATCGCGGTGAAATCTACTCCGCGATCTCTAACCTCGTCAGCAATGCCGCGAAATACACGCCACATCAGGGTAAGGTTGAAATCCTGATTTGTCTTGCCGAGGACTTTTTGGAGGTTCGTATTGGAGATAATGGTCCCGGGATTGAAGCAAAGCACCTACCAAGACTGACTGAGCGGTTCTATAGAGTTGATGTCAGTCGCTCATCGGAAACCGGCGGCACAGGGCTCGGGCTTGCAATAGTTAAGCACATCGTAAATCGACATGACGGAAAACTGACAATCTCCTCTGAAGTTGGCAAAGGCAGTCGATTTAGCTGCCGATTCCCGCTCAGCAGAGTTAAAGCCAGCGGCAATTGCACAACAGGAGCAGATGAGATGACCGGAAATCCGGCTACCTTCATGGATANTCTCTCTGAAGCCAGCCGGCANTGACGGTATCCATTATCNGCGAGAGGCTTAAGCACCCTTNAGGCAGTTCTCGAATCGCTCTGCAAAAACNCTAAATAACCAAAAATATGTGCTATCTATNAAGTCGCATTGCTGATGCCGGGGAGATTACTTTGTGTCATGGCATCGAAGGTCTTATCATTTCGTACCATGAAATCGAGCATACCTTCACGAAGGGCAGTTGAGCTGAATTGGACATATGGCACTCGGTAGGCTTCCATCAATCCGGACAACACGCACCAGCCGGGCAGCAGCAGGTCGCGCCGCGCCTCTTTCAACCCCGCCAGCTCCTCTTGTTCGGCAACAATTTCAGCGAACAGGGGCTTTAAGTCCCGAAGAGCCTCGAGAGAAACAATTCCTGCCGGATCACCTCGCTCCTGACAGATTGCCGCCAGCATTTTCACCGTACCCGAAGAGGCATGTGCCTGCTGCCATCCACACCGGGCAACACTTGGCGCAATTGCAGCAAATACTTTAATCGCCGCTTGCCGACCGGCGTCCATCGCTGCAAGGGTCGACTCAGTGCCCGGGCTGACATCGGAGAAATAATAGTCGCGCCATGCGACACTGCCAATTAGGAGACTGTCTGTCAGCAACCGTTGATGATGACTGCCAACTATGACCTCTGTGCTGCCACCGCCGATATCAATAACCAGACGGTGAATGTCGCTTCTCGGTAGTTCCGTGATCACCCCAGCGTAGATCAGGACGGCTTCTTGAACCCCTGAGATAACCGAAATTTCTATCCCGATCTCAGCTGCGCTAGCGATAAACGCATCAGCGTTTTCCGTAACACGAAATGTATTTGTACCCAGCGCCCAATATTGCTGCAACGGATACTGCGCCATAAGGTGAGCAAAACGTTGAAGACAAGCGAGTCCACGCTCGAAAGCTGCCGGAGAAATTCGGCCCGTCTGGCGAACATTTTCACCCAGCTGAACTTTTTCGCTTAACCGCTCGACAATCTCGATTTTCCCTTGCTGCCATTCGCCAATCAGCAAATGAAAACTATTGGAGCCCAGATCAATACATGCGTGCATAGAAAAAATCTGATTATTCTGTGAACAGGCCTAAGGTTTGATCGCAGCGCTGTAAACGCGACTGCGTATGTTCGGGATATCGACAGGTTTTGGGTGAGCCTGAGTGCAGAAGAAACGACATGCCGGACCCGGCGGCCATTTCAGGCTTCTTCACCACATCAGGAAAGATCAGGAACTACACTGCACTGACAAATGCAGCCGACTTAGCGTATTCTTTGGCGATTGTCCGTGCCAATTTGCCACACTTACCGCAGTTGGAAGCGACACCCAGCTTTTCCCTCAATTCGGAGAGGGAACTGGCACCCTCGCGACAGACGTCGCGAATCTCATGGTCAGTAACTTTACGGCAAATGCATACGTACATAGAAGATCCTTTGCTTCAATTCAAATGCAAATGAGAATGATTGTCAACATTACTAAGATTTGTTATTTCCAATAGCATGATATTCGCAAGAATAACGGCTGTAACCTGCTGAAATATAGATAATTGTCTAATAAATACAGCAGCCCTTGCCAATGCTCTAGTAGGCGATGTTTGCCTAGTTACCGAGATAGCCTGGAAGCCGAGCAAGCTGAGTTGTCTTCTTTAGGGCTTGGCATCATACCTGGGGGGCACATTCAAATACTCCGGGGTGCTCCGCTGACAGACCCCATGCAAATTTGAGAAGTTGCACATTCCTCAACATGCTAAAAAGCGGTACTAAAATAATCGAAGTATAGATTCCATGAACTAATGGAAAGATTGCACTAATTGGCGACCCGATTTGGAAAAATTGTGTGGACCCCATTGCTACTGATGGTGACCTTCACAGTTTTCCCAAGGGGAATTTGTTCACGACTTTTTTTTCGGACTAAGATTTTTTCTTTAGAATCGAGGGTAATACTCACCAAATTTGTCTCTCCCTCAAAGCGTACCCAATCAACAATACCATTGCCGTCCGATGCAAGATTGACCGAAAAGTCCCAAGGCCTCATCAAGACAACAACTTCAGAATCATCGAAACTGTAGTTACCCTTATGAATGCCAACGTCGCCAAGGATTGTCTTAGCAAACTGGCCAGCAATACTTGCCCGCAAGAACACAGCTTCTCCAAGAAATTCAGCAATTTCAGGGCTGTTTGGCCTCCTGAAGACACTTTCAGGCTGATCAAGCTGCACAAGTTTTCCGTCCATCATTACACCAACCCTATCTCCTACTGACATCGCTTCTGCTCGGTCGTGAGTTACCCATATAGCCGGCACATGGCTTGATCTTAGCGCTTCTCTGATCTGCCAGCGCACGCTATCCTTTAAAGACGTATCCAAGTTTGAAAGCGGTTCATCCAGCAGGATATACAACGGGTCATGCACGAGCGTTCGCGCAAGGGCGGTGCGCTGCTTTTGTCCGCCAGAGAGTTGTGCTGGTTTTTGCCTTCGTAAAGATTGTAAGTCGAGCAGACTCAACCAATAGTCTATCCTCTCCCTATTTTTTACCCTAAAGCCGACATTTTCTTCCACCGTCAAATGTGGAAATAGAGCAAAGTCTTGAAAGACCATTCCAACTCCCCGAGCTTCTGTTGCTACCTGCGTGTCGACGGTGGTAACCCAAGACGATGTAGCAATTTCTCCCTTAGAGACTGGTATGATACCGGACAATGCCAACAAGACTGTTGTCTTACCGCAACCTGTTGGACCGACAAGAGTAATCACCTCATCATTATTTAATGTGAAAGTGATATCTGACAGGACATTTTTGCCAGAATACCCAGCATGAAGGTCGGTTACCTGAAGCATAGCGTCTTCCTCTTCAACTTTTACCTTGAAAAGTCTTCCATGGTAAGCGTCACCACTAAAGATAGAACAGATACCCCCATTATCAGAAAAGCGGGCACTGCAGCAAGAGCAAAGTATCCACCCTCGTAGACTCGCCACATGTAGGTCGCAAGAGTTTCAAATCCAATGGGCCCAAGAACTAGGGTAGCTGGCAACTCTCGTATCGTTTCAAGAAATGCCAAAACCCCTCCTGCAATGATTGCCTTTGAGATAAGAGGCAGTGTTATACGAAAAAAGATCTCATTATCAGGAGTTCCTAAGCATTTAGCTGCATTTATCAAACTATCATCTTGCGCCTCCAACTTATTTCTGATTGAACTGACGCCCAAAGGCAGGAATCGGAGCAAGTAGGCCAAAATTAAAAGGAAAAAAGTCTGGTATATCGGAGGAAACTGCAGGCCCACGTATATAAACGCAGTACCCATAACTATCCCGGGTATGCCAAATCCAAGGTAAGTCACTTTTTCCAAAGCCTTACCCAATCGATCTCTTGTAGCTGTCATTGAAACCGGTATCGCTACTAAGGCAATCAAAACGGCTGTCGCGAACGAAACTGATACTGAGTTCAGGACTGTCAAAAGCTCCACGCCCACAAACCCCTCCCGATTAAGCCAAACCGAGAAAATAATCACTGGCAGAACTGTTGAGGTAAATATAATCGACCCCATCAAGAGATACGCGAGACACTTCCCCACACTTCCTAGGCTTATGGCAACGAATTGGCTGGGCAAAGCTTTGGCTACTCTCGCACGAGATTCAAGGACCAGGAAGACTGAAATAATTACGAAAAGTTGAATTGACAGATTGGCGGCTTGGCTGAAGCCCAAAGCGTTATACTCTACAAAAATTGCCCGAGTGTAAGTATTTGCGCCTAATATTGCCGGTGTGCCGAAATCAGAGATCGCATATAGCGCAACCAGCAATGCACCGCCGGCAACAGCATTGAGTACTCGTGGGATAATCACCTTCAGAAAAATTTCAAAAAAACCTGATCCGAGAGTCCGTGCCGCAAATATTTGATTAGAGTCTAATCCCGAAAGCGAGGCTCTAGTTGTTAAAAGCACGAATGGATAGGTGTACAGAGCGAGGACAAAAATAGTGCCCGTTATCCCCTCTACAGAAGGTGGGGTTATTGGCAATAGCCTATCAAGCTCACCACCTGTACCAAAGGCATCGTAAAAAGCAAAGGCACCTATATAACTTGGTACAGCCAAAGGCATTAGGAGGCAAGCTAAAAGCATTTTCTTGAGGGGCAAATCAAATATCGATGTGATTATCGCGAGTGGTACCCCTATCAAACTCGCCATCAATGCGGTTCCTGAGACCACAATAATTGTGTTTACGAAAATTTCATGCCGTAGAAAATACACGCTCCCCATCTGTTCAACTGCAAGAGCCAACAGAGTTATTACAGGTAACAGTGATAGCGCGGCAACTACAGTTGAGATGCTAAAAAACGTAGCCCTCAATTTCACAGAACACGGAGCTCACGCATAAGATCAAGGGTTGGTCGTAAGTCTGAAAGTTGCGTAAGGTCAATCGCTGGCGGAGATATCAAATCCAACGATGGAATCCCGCGCGGTAACGCAATTCCGTCTACCAGGGGAATCTCAAACGCTTCGCTCGAAAGGTATGATTGTACTTCTTTGGTAAATAGATACCTTATGAAATTGTGAACAGTTTTATTTGAAGTTAAAGCCAGAATACCTGAAGCATTTACCAAGCATCCAGAATCACCTTTGGTGAATGCAAGATCCAGCATAGCATCAGGCTTGCCAGCCTTAAGTCGGAGTGTGTAGTAGTGGTTCGCGAACCCAATATCTACCTCACCCCGCTCAACTCCCATAACCACTCCCAATTCGCCGGCATATCGCTTCGCTGAAGAGTTTACTTTAAGGAGCCAATCACTCGTGGCCTCATTACCCGCCAAAAGTCGCATAGCTGTAATGAACGACTGAAACGACGCATATTCAGGGGCCCAACCAAGCTTAAAGCCTTCGTCGGGTAGCGACATGATCGATTGCGGGATTTGCTCGATTCCTAACGCACTGGTATTAAAAGGAAGTGTCCTGATTCGGCCGCTAACAGGAAGCCAATTCCTGTAACGATAGTTGGGCCGAAGCTGACTTACAAGTTCGCTCGGGAGTGGCTCTGCAATTTCTTGGTCCACAACGAGCCCGATTGCACCTGCATCAACAGCCCAAAACACGTCTGCACGCCGAATTCCAGCCTCTTTCTCAGCAACAATGGCGTTAGCGAGTGCTGCAGTTGGCCCACGACGAATATTGAGCTTAAACTTTGGGTTTCGATCTGAGATAGCCTTCAAAACATTCTCATACAGGCCACCTTCACCCCGACCTAGATACAGAGAAATCTCGCCGACCAGCTCCGGAAGCTCATCCACCGATATCACATTTGAATCAGAATCCTGCGCCAACCCGATACAAGGAGTGAGGCCACAGGTCAGCAGCGCCTTGTTGAAGTCTCTTCGCCTCATCTAAAATACAGACCTTCTTGATTCCTCAGCATCTTGGATTAATTCTTTTGACCGATCGAGCTTGCTTTTCATTTGAGACACAACTTGATTCAGAGAATCAAGGGCGAGCTCAGAGCTGATTGCTTGAGGCAAAGTAACATTGAAATCTTTTTCAAGATCCTCGACCAATTCAGCGTCTAGGGTAATAAGATCCCCTTCTAGCCCTTCGAAAAGCTCCAGATATGCACCCAAAACTATATCTGTAGCCTCATCCGGTAGCCTCTCTGCTGACTTTGCAAGAGCTCTATCTAGTTCACTTTTAATCGCTTCCAACGTTTCCGATGGTGAAAGGCTGCGGGAATCGATGTTGCCTTGCGCCCCAACCAAACCTTCGCTCTGAAAGCGAGCCGCGAGCTTTACCGCACCAAGCCCCTGCCATAAGGCTTTTTGTAGACCGGCTTCCTGTATATCCACAGATTTAGGATCTTCCCCGCTATCCAGGCTTGCTTTCACACCGTAGATACCCTGCCAAATAGAGGCGTATATTTGGATATAGTTAATCTCAATCGCCGCATGAAAGTCGACTGCCTCCCAATTATCAATGAGCATATCCGAGGAATATTCACTTGAACCACCGCCCTCATAGGCAGAAGTAATCTTTTGTAATTCATCCAAAAACCAAACTATCTCATCCTCGTAGTTTTCGAGGTGCTCTTGCATGTTATTCACATGTTCTCCAGCCTCTCCATCAGCAAAAATTGCCACTGGGTGTGAGATCAGAAAAACCAATCCGGCGAATAGACCGGAAATTGATGTGAGTTTAATTCTCATGTTTCACTCCTTCAAACTAAGACATCGTTATCCCTTACTTCGGTTCTTGGATATATTCCGAACGCTATTGACAAGGACTATTAGTCTATCAAGTAGTCCTACCATAGTCCTATTTATTTACCAGCATACGCCGTTTTTTGTTCCCAACCTATAGGTGAAGTCTAGTGGTTCTCCCAAAGAGCAAAGACACAAGGGCCATTAGACAGGCAGAACAGTTGTACACATATGTTCCGTCTCCGTTCTGAATTGTCATAAGGATGTTCCTTACCTCTTCAAATCGAGAAAGCAGGAATTGTGGCTACAGCAACCAAGATAAAAAACGTTTTTAGCTGCAAATCAACGGCTTACTAACCTTTCGGCGCATCTCACTCCATAATACTCGACACCCAATATTTTTGTAAGCTAGAACGAAGCTTCCCCCTCGACAGAAAACGGACTTGGCGCTTTCCTCGTCAAATTTCTTACCTTTTATAATTTGGGACACAGCCACTTTGGGATTGGTTATACTCTCATACTATGTGAGGACTTTCGCGAGCCATAGCTCAAACCAGTCCGACCCAGACGAGTATCATGGGCATTCTCTAGACTCACACGCAAACTGAAGTTTGGTCGGCACACTGTTTTAAACCAGCCTGAGGAGACTTGGTGCAACTGCAATATTCACCCACTTTCAGATGGTTAGTTATGGCTCCTCTGCTAATCACGGGCCTTAAATTATTCTTTGCCTCAAAACTGGACCTCTATAGTGACGAGGCGTTTTACTGGTTAGCATCAACTGACCTTAGTCTTGGCTACAGTGATTTACCCTTTATGACGGCACTCTTGGTTAAGGCCGGAAGCAGTTTTACAGCTGGCAGTGCATTTGCAGTACGCCTGTTTTTTCTTATCCTTGGGTCCAGCGTACCCCTTTTGATTTACTGGATTGCTCGACCTATGAGTGGTCAACGAGCCGCTCTGCATTCTGCACTGTACTCCATTTGCCTACCTCTCGGTGGGCTTCTGGGATTGCTTGCTGTACCCGATGTTCCTTTAGTTTTTTTCGGGTTATTAGCAATTGGCTTTTTTGAACGTGCACTCAGAACCAATAGGCTTGTTTTCTGGCTTGCAACCGGTGTGACTGTTGGCTGTGGTTTAAGCACTCACTACCGCTTTTTTTTATACCCTCTTGCGGCTTTCTTATTTCTTATCCTGTTTTCCGCCGAGAGACGACAGTGGCGGAACCCTCGCTTTTTTCTCGCAGTTTTCATAGCTTCGATCGGGCTGACGCCGATCATCTGGTTCAACATCGGCAATCAACTCAGCAGTTTTACTTTTTACTTCGTTGAACGCCATCCGTGGGAATTCCAGGCAGGTGGATTGTTACATATCTTCAAGCAAGCGGCACTAGTTACGCCCCCCCTATTCGCCTCCTTTACATTAGTGTTATTCCATTTATATGTTGGAGCCAAAAAGAAAGATCGCTCCGCTGCTCTCCTACTCAGCTTCGCCTTGACCAACCTACTGACCTACATGCTCCTTGCGCCGTGGACTGACCCGAATAGTACATCTGTACACTGGCCACTTTCAGGATATTTTCCGCTAATTATTGCGTTACCCGGGACGCTCATAAAACTTGAGCAATATGGCGCTGACCGCTGGTCCGCAACCTTTACGAGACGCGCCCTGCTAACTATCCCTGTTGTTGGTTTTGTCGGGACGTTAATACTTATCCTTGGAATTTCTAGCCAGGCTTACAACGCGCAACTGCAATCGGTTGTTGGGACAGGCATATTATCCAACAAGATGGCTGGCTGGAAAGAGTTCGCCTCGCATACAAACGATCTACTTAGTAGCGAATACCAAGGCGCGAAGCCTGTGATCATAACCGATAACTATTATACTGCTGCTCAGTCAAAATTTTTTGACCTTACTGATGTCGCGCTGACGCTTGATCAGAGCAAGGCAGTCAGAGATGGCCGGATGACTCAACTTTCAATTTGGGGCATGGACCGGAAGGCGCTTCCAAAATTCGCAGGCCGGCCAGCTTTATATATCAACGAAGACAGCACCTTACTCGAATCGGATAAGATAGCTTTGATGACCGAAATGTGTCAGCACGGCTCAGCCATCAAAGTTCTGCAAGGTCTTGATTTGTTTGCCGGAGAAAAATCTTTCTCGTTTTATGCAGTCGATTCACTAAGGGAGAAAACGAACCCGGGAGAACAGGCAAAGCCTTGTCCTTACCCTATAGTTGCTTGGATTGACTATCCTCCCGAAGGCGCCACGATTGAGAGTGACATGGAAATCAGCGGGTGGGCATATAGTGAGGACATCGGCATCGCTAGCGTTGAGCTCTTCATTGACGGAATGTTCGCGCAAACGCTGGATTATGGAATAGCGCGACCCGACGTAGTCGAATTACGATCTGTCGAAACTGATCCCAATTCGCCAAACCTTGGTTTCGGCGTTACCTGGGATGCTAGCCGACAAAAACCAGGGACACACCAATTCGCTCTAAGAATAGTCAATAACGCTGGCTCGGAGCGATTCTATGGAAAAAGGCAGGTGGTAATCCAGAAACGGTAAAGTTAGCTCAGCAAGTACTGGATTCATGAGAATCTTGAAAAGCGAAGGTTTTTCGTAACAACTTCGAGGACCGAAGCAAGGTCCAGTGAAAGATCCCACACCTAGAAAGGGGTCAGTACTTCGACCGCTATTCTCCATTCATTGCTCGTTGTCAGCCGCCACAAGCGCAAGTAATTGCTATTGAACCCGGGTCGCGCCTCTTCTGGATTTGTGGACATTATTCCATAGGTAAACCCCATTTCTCTCGACTCGCTAAGGTAGCCTCCTAAATGATCCAGATTTACTGGAGTCGTAGTGTCGAGTAAGTCATCCAAATACGCCCCATACACCGAGCTTGCAACTTCTCCCCCAATGGCCGGGCCCATACCCGGCAAGTACACGCGGATATTTTGCATACCGTAACGTAACAAAGCTCGCTCGCCTCCCCGGATGTTGATTGAGCGACCAAATAGGTTGTCAGAATCAATCAGGCTTTGCAGGCTGCTTTGAGTTTGCTCCGCGACAGGTGCTGACACGGTTTCATCAAATACAGGCTGGGTATCATCGAAACTTGGCTCGACCTCCAAGGACAGATATCCAGGGATAAAAGCAAACATGTCAGCTGCAAGTTTCCATTCTCCAGCTTGCTTCCACCACACCGAAACAAGGTGACCAAAGCCGTTGGCATTTCGATCATCATCCGCAGTAATGCTAACCATGGGCCCGGCTGATAAGCCAAGGTCACCAGCTCGAGAAACGTCGATATAATGGGACTCCCAGGTAAGATCATTGCCTTGGAAATCAGGCGACGAATACTCCTCAAGAGCGTCTACTGGCCCTTCCCCACGAAAGACCACAGAGCCCTCGCCGAGAAATTCCAAAAAAGCCTGGGATCTCCCGATCTCCAGTGCCCGATCAGCGTAGGTCTGATCCGCAGCAGAAAGTTCAAGCCAGTACTGGTAATGACTGCGCTCCTGCGTACTGGCGCTCCTCGGCAGCAGAACGGCTACAATGATGAATATAAAACGGTAACTCTGATAATTACGCATAGTCAAAAACTAGCATCGGCGGCCATTCAAGACCAGATTCTGTTGATCTAGGCGATTCAAGTCTTACCTTATACAGGCTTTTAATAATGGTCGCTAACACGCTGTTTAATATTAATAAATCAGATATTAATAGAGAGGTAAAACCTTCTAGCGGATAATTTCAGACCAAACCGCATGGCCACGATGGCCCATCCTGTGACCCTGAAATCAATTCATCTAACGTCAGGGCTTCGCCTCCAAATGGCCCCCGCAGTAACACATATAGAAGCACGGAGTGGTTAATGCATTCTCAGACGATATAATAATTCTCATTTAGTAAGAGCGATAACAGCATGTCGTCACAGATCTGGCAGCGACTAAGATCAGAGGCTGAGTCCGTTATCCAGCGGGAGCCGCTGCTAGCGAATTACGTTTATGCCTGCATACTCAACCATAACAGCCTTGAATCAGCCCTAGGATTCATACTCGCAAACAAGCTGTCTGATGACGTGATGCCCGCGAAGTCCGTGGGCGAGTTGTTTGGATCTGCTTTCGCCACTTCGGCTGAACTAGTCCACGACGCCGCGTCCGACATGGTGGCAGTTTATGAACGTGATGCCGCAACTCGGTCTTATTTGCAGGTGATCTTGTTTTTGAAGGGTTTTCAAGCTGTTCAGGTGCACCGCCTGGCGCATAGTCTCTGGCAGAACGGTCGAGAAGAACTCGCACTGTTTATCCAGAGTCGCAATTCTCAGGTTTTCGGCGTCGATATTCACCCCGCTTGCTGGATGGGTCGCGGCATTATGCTGGATCACGCGACAGGAATTGTCATCGGTGAAACCACTGTGATCGACGATAACGTCTCTATTTTGCAGCAGGTGACTCTTGGCGGCACCGGCAATGAGCAGGGTGACCGTCACCCCAAAATAAAATCCGGCGTCCTAATCGCAGCAGGCGCCACCGTACTGGGCAACATTACAGTCGGTGAAGGCGCAAAAATTGGCGCGGGCAGCGTAGTGCTCGCAGATGTAGCCCCGCACACAACTGTGGTCGGAATACCCGCCACGCAATCAGGCAAACCGCACTCCGATGCACCGGCCGAGACCATGCAGCAAAACTTTCTGACAGATTCAGATCAAAGGTGACCATGAAGTCGCTCACACTCCGCGACAAAACAGCGCCTGCTCCGCTCGCGATCATGAGTTGCTGGAACCGAGTCAGTTATTTACATAGAAGGTATTCTTCCGCAAAGGCGGCCAGAATAGAGCGAGGAGCCTCCTGCAAAAGGACATTCCCACCGTGCTGAAACCCTTTGAACCTCTCGGTCAGGTAAGTCAAACCTGAACTGATAGGCGTCAGAAAAGGCGCGCGGCAGCACATGCACTCTGCTTTCTTCCCGATGAATGGTCTCAACGGCATCAACCTGATTCCAGAACTGACCCTAAAACTCGACATAGCCTTTGTTCAGATGCTAGATGTCACTTAGCAGCTGATCGCTGTGTTAGTCCTGAGGATCGATTCGCCAACCGCGAGCCTTAAGGCGAACATTTGTGTCTTTGGTGACTAGCACCACCTTACGGTCTGGCTGCCGCTGCTTGAGGAAACTGACGTCATTGAGAATTTTGTTGTCGTTGATATGGGTAGGTAGCTTAATGCTATTACCCTGTATCTCTGTAATCAGGACTGACAGAGTGCCGCATCTTGTCGCGCTGTCACAGCGCCGAATAGGTAGCCAGCTGATACTCCCTTGGGGACTAGCTTGTCCGAGCTGCTTGTCCAGCTCACCTATCGCTTGCTGGCAATCTGCCACAATGGAATGTCACCCACTTTTGAGCAAATCGAGTTCTTCTAGAACGGTAATGAGGATGATGACATTATGCTCGTCAAAATTGCGAATGGAATTCGGATCGTGAACCAATACATTGGTGTCCAATATATAAAATGCCGGGTTTGAGGAAATAATGCTGTCAATTTCTTGCTCGACAATTTTCGCTTGGCCTATAAATCATGCAGCCTCTTTTACAACATTGGGACCGCTGATAACACCTTGCGCCTGTAACGCGTCTTTCCTTCTTTTATGAGATATATTAGCTGCCTTACTCAAGGCGGCGGCAACGTACAACAAAAGCTTTAGTGGCTCCGGCGGACAAACTGCTGCAACCCGAAGCGTTGGAGACGGTGTCTAGGAAGCTACTGATTTCGGGCAGCAGACAGATAGATCAGAGTTGCTGACGCCTCCACCGGATGGCCCGCATTCAGACGCGGACGGAACTGCAGCTGCTCAAGGCGCGCAATCATTTGTTCTCGAAACTCTGGAGAAACAGGTGAAGGCTGCACAAGATTGATGTTTAGTGGTTGAGCGACGGTGCGTACCTGCTTGCGGCTGATGAAGCGGGTAATCTCCATGACACCGGAAATATCGAAGCTGAACAGCGTAGCATTTCTGACCGCACCGAGCATGTGCGTCACTGGGTCGGGTGAACTGGTGTATGGGAAGCTGGGCCCCCACTCCGCATAAAAAAGTTGCGCGTGATCTGCTTCATCAGCGGTGTCATGCCGATTTAAGGAATGGAGCTCAGACATGCCGATTTGTGCCCCCTGCCTGAATGTTGAGGCAGCTGCAAGTGAGCCGTAAAAATCGGGCAACGGCAAGACACTTGGAGTCGCGAAAAATTGGTCCAGCTCGTCTGACTGCCTGCCAGCATAGGAAAGCTCTTCGTACGAACGCTTGTAGGCGGTCAGCGCGGCATCCTCTTCATTGAACAATAAATGCCAGTCAGCGGTGTAAAGATTTGCCATCGCAGCGCCTTCCAGATCAAAAGGCGCTTGGGCCAGCTGGATGGACCGCAACTGGTCAAGCAAGCCCAGTCCTGTCATGTAAAAATAACGTCGCATATCATCACGCTCCCGGACTAAATCGGCGCCCGGCACAATCTGACGCAACTCCCAGCCGGTTTTTCCACCCTGCTCTACTGCCACAGCCTGCAGGTGGTGGTGTTTGATCAAGGAGTAGATTATGGGCACAAGACGTGGATCTGTTGTGCCCCAAAGCTTCTCTGCAGCCCCGAGAGCCAACCAGTTGACGCTGGCAGCGCGCCGAAAGTGGAATGTCTGGAACTCGTTGTTATCTTCGCTGATGCCGCGGAGATGGAGATCATTCAGAGCCATTAAATCAGCGATCAGAGAGCCGTCTACCCGATCTGATTTCTTCCGGTGAAGCCAGAAAAGGTGCTCGAGCTGTTCTCGTGCGCTGTCCCAATCGCTCCAGTCAGCATAGTTTTCAACCTTCATTCTTACTAGGGGAATTTGAGATCGGGTATATAGGCCCTCTGACACTCTGACGACCTGTGTCGCCCGATCAAGCACCCGATAGGCGTCGGCGAACCGACCCTCACCGCGGTAGAGATCGGCCATCTCTGTCAGAGCAGGAACGAGCCGTGAACTGTTATTGCCAAATTCCGCCTCCAGTTCAGTAAGGGCCACAAGACTGCGCTCTAACTGACTGCCGGCTTCAGGTAAACGCTGAGCATAGCCGTGATACCCCAAAAAAAGCACCAGAATCAGACAGCCGCTTTTGATCACGCGCTTCATATGTTAGAAAGCCTTTGCGTCAATTGCCTCAGCATTCCAGCCCCATTTACGCAGCTGGCCCGCGACTGTTAAACGAAACAGCAATGCACTGGCGCTCGCACGTTTCCTTCTTTAAACTGTATGAGAGACTATAGCTAACAACAGGCATCAGGCATGAAGAAACTGTTAAGAATCGCGCTGACATCGCTTTCACTGATTATCCTGGGTTTCGGAGCGAGCCACCTAGTGTATACGTCCGCTCAGGATCAAGTGGTTTATGAACTGAGAACGTATACGGCCACTCCGGGCAACCTCGACAATCTGCATGCGAGGTTTCGAGATCACACCACTCGTATCTTCAGCAAGCATGGTATGGAAGTCATGGCCTACTGGACGCCTACGGACCCCGAAAAAGCCGAAGACACATTGATATACGTGCTAAAGCACAGCAGTCGGGAGTCCGCCGACGCCTCTTGGGCAGCATTTATTGCCGACCCAGAGTGGACAGCAGTAGCAGAGGCATCTAATGCGAACGGCCCTATTCTCGGCGGGATCGAGCGTGAGTACATGATTGCAACGGATTACTCACCCCTTCGATAAGCCACTCACAATTAGGGACGAGTGTAGTTTCTGCTGGTTCTGTTGCGGGCCGCCTAACAGCATGCGTGGCGGCAGGCTTACCAAGGATTGCGCCGATTCGAAACAGTGGGCCGTCAGCCATAGGCCAGCTGCAGCAATTCCCTCACCGATTCGATCTGCGTAAACCAGTAGATCGCAGAAAATACGATGAAGGCCTGCGCCACAACTAGTGCCGCAGCCTGATCGTCTTTCATTTTAATCCCGTCTTTATTCTCTGAATTCGTGTCATTAGCCATGTGATTTGTCCGAAAGTTACTGAACTGATTGCATTCTCTGTTTCAGCCGCTGAAGCCAATCCATCGGCCGGTGGCAGCGACCATGAACCATACCAGAATCGACGCCACCGCAACCATTTTGACCACAACAGGATTCAAACTTTGAATGTCATGACTCAGCAGCGGCTGACGGACCTGAAAGTGAAACAGCATCCCCGCCGAAAGCGCCAGCATTTTGAACCAGTAGACCGGGAGATAGTAAATTTTGGTCGCCACTCCGCAGGCCATGAATACGCCGGTCGCAAGACAAATCGACAAACCGAAAACAAAAACCCGGTGGGTCCGCACCACAACTGTCTGCATGGGCACATCAGTCAGGACCACCCCCAGCAATCGCCCATCACCCGCCAAAACGGAACCGCCAAGCAAAGCCAAACCCAGCAAATGGACTGCTTCAACAAAGGCAAACGCAGCCCCCCAGGTTTTACCGATCACACCAAACCAAGTAGTCTCCAACCACTCGAATACGCCAAGCAGCGACGGATAAACAGCATCCATCGCACCGCCGTAAGCAAGCGTCAACAACACGAGCAGTGCCGCGACAACAGTCAGAGTTCGTGGGTAGGAAGTAAACATTGCAGCTATCATCTCGTTTTTCCTATCTGCATCCTAGAATCTCGTTTGGCCGTCTATACAGCCAGAAACGATATCAATAAGTGTGTTGGGACTAGTATCACAATCAAACCAGTCATAGGCAATAAACCGGCCGCACACCACAACAATCGACCAGAACCCGAGTGACAGCATCGCACCCAGGCGGATGCGGCTGGGTGCTCTTGGTTCGGTGTCCCATGTTGCTACCGACTCGTTCATGCGCTTGTGGAAGAGGAAAGCATTTACCGCGCAAACCGCAAGAAGCACCATCTTAATTCGGAACCAGAGACTCTGAGAGGTGCGCACCGGCACAGCATAGAATAAGAGGATTCCGGTAATAAACATCACGGCAAATCCGACTAGCATCGGTAAATTAAGACGTTCGGCAATCCGGCTGGCAGGAACGTCGGGCAAGGCCAAGCCCAACATACGCAGATCGATCAGAAACAGCATACCCAGACTTACCATCAGGGTGAGAACATGAGTTGACTCGACCCAATTGTACATATAGTAGGACTCGTGAAGCATTCTGCTCCATTCTGTGTCGTCCAACCATATCGCTAGGTTGTGTATTAGCTCATTCATTGCAGAGCTGTCCTCCCCGGATGCCGGTAGCGCGAGGCACTACGGCCCAATGTCCTATACTTCTTAAACGGATGCTGGCCCCTGGACTATGGTCACAAATGAGCATCACCTGATCGCTTGCGTGTTTCTTGAATCCCCAATCGCCGTTTATGCAAGGCCGCAAGGATATTCTCTCTAAGTCTTTGCCGCAAATATGAACGATCGCAAGCCCGGCAAGAGGGATTTTGTTTTTATTTTGGCAGGATTGTTCTTCATGCTCACTGAGTAAGAATAACCCACCGCTTCAGTGAAAATCCAGCGAACCATCAACTCGTTTGCTGCTTGCGGTACTCTGACGGCGTAACGCCCATAATCTGTCTAAAGGCGTTGTTAAAAGGCGTAATCGACTGGTAGCCCACCGACAAGGCAATGGTCAAAACAGGCACACCGTGTTTGTCCGCGTCTACCAGCGCCTGGCTAGCCTCTTCAACGCGGTAAGCATGCAGCATCGCATTGAAATTCCTGAATCCCAACTCCCTGTGGATAAAAGTTCGGAGCCGGTATTCCGGCAAATTGAGCTTCTCAGCCAACTGGGCAATCGTGAGGCCCGCCTCGCGATACATCTGCCCCCCTCTGAATACCGAATTAAAACTGTCCACGTCATAGCTTGGCGCACCTTCCGGTTCTGAAACCTCCTTCAGTTCCGTGACCTTACGGATCGCCTGACTCAGAGAAACCAGGTCAAAACGCATCGCGACGACAAGCATAGTCAGCGTTAGCATGGCAATTGCGAATACGATCACGGCCTGCTCTGAGGCGTTTTTCGGAGAGCCGCCTTCCAGCAGAAAACTTTCCACAAAAACCACGCTGAAGATCAATGCCCCCTGAACGCCTATGATAAACCAACGCAGGATGCGTCGGTCATCAACAAGATCGGCTCGCCACCCTCTAAGAGTCCAGAAAATAGCGAAGCCAACAAACAGCAGCTGCATGACGTCCATAGCGCTGACCAAGAAAGACAGATAGGTTTCGACAATTTGGTTTTGAGAAGAGCGCAGAAATGGAAACACCAATTCCAATACAACCTGCAGCCCGAAAGCCAGACCCAACAAGGTCGGAAATTTTTGCTGTTCCTGAAAGATCAGGAAGCAATAAATCATAAACAAACCGGAAACAGAACTCGTACCCAGCTCGATCAACCGGTCGATCGCAGAAAGATTAATCCTGAAGTCGGGATCAATGTTGTCTCCACTCATGCCGTTTAGCAGATAGAAAACAACGAAAAGCGCGATTACTGCGAAGACCCGCGCGCTAGCACTCTTCGGGTCACTCTTGAGGTAGCCAGCCGCAAGCAAAAAGACGGACATAATAGCCACAATCTGGGCGGTGAAAAGCAGCAAAGGGTTGGGCAAAGGATCTATTCCGGTTACCACGCTCGGCACTACCGACCTTACAGCAACATCTGGAAAAATACAAAAACGGGGAGACAGTAATTGCGGCAACTGGTCTCTCAAGATTCAGATAATACTTTTTTGGCACAGCAGATTCAGAAAACTTTCCACACTCAGGTTTTCGGCGCTGCGTAATCCCGCCTGACAGCCTGCTGGCACACGTTTACCTTTCAGATTTTGGCTTCGATTCAGATTTGCTGTAATCAGCAGAAGCGGCCTTTTGAACCCCGCGATTGTGCAGCCCAAATTAATTGACCAGGCGTTCAGATCGCCAGCTCAGGTTGAGGACATTTGAGGGAGAACCGCTCTGCGGATCACGTATCAGCACCACATCGAGAGGAAAAACAAAAAACGGCAGCGCGCTCAAGGCGCCTTCGCGAAACGCATCGATATAGAGCTCAAGCTTAAAAACAAGTGTTTGCACTGACTATGCAATTTTACGACGCTAGAGCGAGGCACTGTATCCTTTGAAGGTTAAACGAATGAGGACCCTGTTTTCTTGAGTTGTTGATCTCTCAAAGCAGGCGGCACCCCCATACCCAGATTTCTTTGCTTCCGGCCAAACCACTCTTGCGTCGGCGGCACAGCATTATCTTGGATCGTAAAGTCGTTGTGCATTGCCAGACGCAGAACCTCCCTAAACGCGACCCATACAGGGCAGACAGCTTTTCCCTGTCCAATTAGTCTGCGGATATGTTTTCCACCTCGAACGTCAAACCCGCGCTGGTCTCCAAGCGCTGAAAAAGCGACTCGCCAAAGGCCGAACCGGGGGTCCAGAAACCACCTTCTAACTGAGTTTTATCAACGTCCCGGCGCAAGCTGATGGCTGCCTGCGCAATCATTTTCGATGTCGAACCGTAACCCGGATCTCGATCTCCAGTAACTTTTACCCGAACTTCCTTCCCGGAATCAGTTTGGCCGCAGAAGCGCAGATCAAAGAATCCGGCTCGCTGCTCATCTGCGCTAGGCCCTTCACCGGGTTTTGGTAAGAAGAATTTCAGCGCTAACCATCGCAATGGCGCAAACATCAGCACAGCACCAAACAGCTTTGTTCCAAGAGCGATCCTTTTCGCTCTCTTCCGGCCTGCATCACCGGCTCCGGTCAGGCTGCCTTCACCATAGTAAAACTGACGCCCATATTGTTCATTCAAAAGCGCGTTCGTGCGTAGGACGACCCTTGTGTTCACGTTGGCCATAATAAACGGGCCAACCCAGGACTTAAAATCCTCGTCGTACTCCATATACACGTGACGCTGCGCAGCAGAATTACCATGCCCTGCAGGGCACAAGGAGTACCAATTTTTCATCTCTTCTCTCACCTTTGGATCACTGGCAGCCTCTTTAAAGGCATTCATACCGCTTGCGATAGTTCCCCCTGAAGCCCCGCCTTTCATCGCCTTAACGCGCATTTTTACGGTCGAACACGGCTCACCGTATCTCGTCTGCGCATGTTGCTGGAGGAGTTTCACCCCGAGGTCTGACGGCAGCGAATCAAATCCACATGCGTGAACAACACGTGCGCCGCTCAATTTTGCCTGCTCGCTGTGGCGTGAAATCATCCGTTTCATCCACTGCGACTCACCAGTAAGATCGCAGTAATCGGTACCGGAAGTTACACAGGCCTCGATTAGGGCCTCCCCATAAAGCGCATAGGGTCCAACAGTTGAGAGAACAACTGCAGCTCGATCGCACAGCGCTGCCAAAGCAGCCTTATCGAATGACTCTGCGACGATTATCGGAATGTGTTGCGCCCCGGAGCCGAGGGTTGCACGCAGCCTCTCGAGTTTCTCTTGAGATCTGGCCGCCATGGCCCAGGAAAAATTCGGCTCGATGTATTCAGTAGCAAGATAACGGCAAATAATCTTGCCGACAAAGCTGGTCGCACCGAACACGATTAAATCCAGCTCTCTGTTCATCTTTCAGTTCCTTTTTCAGACTGCCATCACACTGCTGCCGCAATCTGCCCAGAGTTAGACAAGCTTTCCCGATGCAACCGCGTTGACTGCTGATGGCTGTCCCGCGCATGTCGGTAGCTCATCCAGATAAGAAACTGCAACCCGAACAGCAGCGTGGCGGCAAGAAGGTGGGTCGGCTGAACAAATGCGGGCATGCCCAAGTGACCAAGAGTCGCACCAGAAAGCACTGAGAGGCCAATCACCGCGATCATTCCGAAGGTGAGTCTTGTTATCGCGTGCATCCATCCCAGAGAATTCACCAGTAAACGCGCGAGCCAGAGGTTAGTGAACAAGACCAGAGCAGAAAAGCTACGATGCACATAGAAAAACCAGGGCATCGCTTCAATCCAGGAAGCGCGCATTGCCTCCCCCTGACTCTCCTTAATAAAGTCGGTCATCTCCCTGACCTGCGTACCCATGGCCACCTGCAACACGGTCATAGCAAGAACGATGTATAGCCACTTTTCAAAGCTAGGATCTATTGCCGTTACCGGCTGTGAAGCCATCATCTGCCGCCTGGACTGAGCCAGAGCGTAAAGTAAGGTCGCAACAATCGCCAGCGCCATCAACATGTGTAAGGTAATCATCCCAGGCTGCAGGTTAGAACTCACCACCCGGGAACCCAGCCAGCCCTGAAAGCCAACCATGAAAAACGCCGCTACTGAAGCTCTAGCTATAGAAGCGTTATGATGGCGTAACGGCAAGGACACTAACGCACTAAGAAAAATGAGAACGCCGATGCTGACGCCCAGCAGTCGATTCAAATATTCTGTCCAGGTCTTTACGACGTTAAACCGGGTATCGGCGTAACCAAGTTCAGCGTAGGTTTGTTGATAGTCGGCAGGCAACTGCGATTCGTGGGTAGGCGGCACCCACTGCCCGAAACAGGTCGGCCAGTCCGGGCAGCCCATACCCGCACCAGAGGCGCGGACGCTGGCTCCAACCAAAATCAAAAAATAGACAGCTGCCAAAGTCAGGGTTGCCAGACTCCGAAAACGTCGCAGAGATGCGTCTGTAGCTTGATTTGATGTCATAGTACTGTTCAATAAAGTTATGGAAGAAAGACATTGAAAATCGCGATCAGTTTTGCAGGGACTCGAATAGGACACGCGACGCGTGCCCGTCTTGAGGAAGACCATGCGATTTTTGATACGCCCTGATCGCTGCCCTGGTTTGGCGTCCGACTCGGCCATCCGGCTCGCCCGATGCAAATCCGCGACTGTTGAGCAACTCCTGAAGCTGTTTAACGTCTGCCACGCTCATCGCCTGCTCATCTTTCGGCATTCGCGCGATCGCATCGCCACCCATAAATCGATCAGCTAGGTGACCCACCGTCAGCGCATAAAACGTCGAAGGGTTATAAGTCATGGTGGCTCGGAAATTCTGATAACCCAAGAAAGCAGGGCCCTGTGCGCCTGCCGGGAGAATCACTGAGGCTTCCATACCTGCGACAACTGGTAGCGGATCACCGTTAACCAATGTAAGACCGAGAGATTGCCATCTCTCCAGTGCCATGCGGGTCGCTGTTCCGGTCAAACTGTAATCAAACCCGTCAGGGAGCATCACTTCCCGTCCCCATCGCTCGTCTCCGCGCCAGCCAGATTTCGATAAAAAATTAGCAGCAGAATGGAAGATATCAGGAAGGCTGTTCCATATGTCCACCCGTCCGTCTGCATCCCCATCGACACCATACTGGTAAAAAATATTGGGCATAAACTGCAGCTGCCCCATCGCTCCGGCCCAGGAACCGCTCATGCGCTCAGCCGGTATATGTCCATCATCGATGATCTGAAGGGCAACGAGCAGTTGTTCCCTGAAAAAAACGGCCCGGCGCGGATCGTAAGCGAGTGTGGCAAGGGCCTCCAACACGGAAAAACCTCCGGTTGCTTTGCCGTAGTTACTCTCAATAGCCCAAAAAGCCACTAAATAGTGAGGCTGGACGCCGTAGCGACGCTGCACTTCTTCAAGCAGAACGCCGTACTGCCGGAGCAAAGCCTGACCCTGGGAAATCTGTCTCGGAGTAATCCGCAGGTCGAGGTAGCGGGTGAAGGTTTGAACAAACTCTGGCTGACTGTTATCAAGCTCAAGCACCCTCTCAAGCGGCTGGATGGCGTCAAGCGTGAGCAGTGTGGCTTCGGAAATACCCCGGTCGCGGGCTTCAGCGCGAAGCCCTTCTAGCCACGTAGCAAAATCAAGAGCTGACTCTTGAGCCTGCAAGCCGGGCAGGCAACACGCAAAGAGGGAAGCAGCAATGAACCGAGCCAA
>PBTW01000062.1 GCA_002729315.1 Gammaproteobacteria bacterium | reverse complement strand
TCTTTGGGTGTCACACGCCGCGCTTCGGTGGACTGCCACAGCAACGCAGACGCGATTTGGACCACTGACCATCATGATGGCAAACCTTGCCGTGGCACAAATGAGGGTATGAAGCGCTTACTGTTATAGACCGGCTATCGACCTGACCAGTTACAGCAATAGGTTAACGAGCGGAAATGTCAGGAAGTACAGTTAGACCTTACAATTTTATACGCCTCCTAGTCACGAGCTTATTGGGCTTGTCAGGGACGGCTAGCGGCCAAGACAGCCCTTACGCACAGCATTTAGACTGGCTGGGCCGGCAGGTATTCCAAAATGAATGCCGTTCCAAGCCCGCCTGCCTGACCAGCTGGAATGCAGGAGAGGATTTTCCCTCGCTGGGCATCGGACACTTTATCTGGTACGGCGCCGGACAGCAGGAGATTTTTGAAGAAACCTTTCCACAACTGCTGTTATTCCTTCAGCAACGGCAAATCGCGCTGCCCACGTGGCTGCAGAATTCCACTAAACCTGACAACCCCTGGCCCAATCGTGCTGCATTTAACGCCGCGCAAGATGACGAGCAAATGCGCGAGCTGAGGGCGCTCTTGCTCGCGACCGCTTCCCTGCAGGCAGAGTTTATCATCTCCCGCTTTTCCCGGACTGAGGAGAAAATTGTATTTAGTTTTCCTTCAGCAGATCGCAGCAAAGCACGGCGGATCCTAGAGGGACTGGCCGCTGAACACCCGCCCTTGGGACAGTATGCTCTCATTGACTATCTACATTTCAAAGGCTCAGGATTGAATTCCGCGGAGCGGTATCACGATATGGGATGGGGCCTGAAGCAGGTCATTACAGAGATGCTTGGGGCGGAAGTTTCCCTTCAACAATTTGTCAAAGCGGGCACAGCAGTGCTGGACCGACGCATCAGCAACGCCCCAGTTGAACGCAGGGAGTCTCGCTGGCGGGCTGGCTGGCATAGTCGTCTGCAGTCTTATCTGCCGCCAGCAAATTGAAGTGATTGCCCGCCGCGGCAATAGTCATTACCCTTCTCGCTCCCGTTGCAAACTTTAGAGCTCTAAACTATGTCCTTCCAGCGAAGAAACATCGCCGCCATGGACGGCTACGTACCCGGCGAGCAAGTCAACAGCGCTGATGTCACAAAGCTGAACACAAACGAAAATCCGTACCCGCCCAGCCCAAAAGTGGCAGCAACGCTCAAAGAGATCGATTCAGCGTTTCTTAGACGTTATCCATCACCAACGGCTGAGACGTTCCGAGAAGCGGCAGCGCAATGTCACGACATCAGCGTTGACAATATAGTCCCTACCAACGGGGGTGACGAACTGCTACGTCTGGTATTGACGACCTTCGCAGAGCCCGGCGAATCGGTGGCCGTCACACGACCAACTTATTCCCTGTACCGGGTGCTGACCGAAATTCAGGCCAATCCACTGCATGAAATCGCGCTCGATGACACTTGGGATCTACCGGAGAATTTTGTCCAGCAACTCATGGATGCTGAGGCCAAATTGTGTATTTTAGTCAATCCTCATGCCCCAACGGGCAAATTACTGTCCGTTGCAACGCTGTCCGAGATCGCATCAAACTTTAACGGTCTGCTGCTGGTGGATGAAGCCTACGTGGATTTTGTTGATCCGGCCCGGGAATACGACTCGGTGCCTTTAGCGATTGAACGCGACAATGTCCTGCTGCTGCGTACACTTTCCAAAGGGTATTCCCTGGCCGGCCTGCGATTCGGCTACGGCATCGGCTCAGCAGAACTAATCCATCCGATCCTTTATAAAACCCGGGACAGCTACAACACCGACTATATCGCTCAGCAACTCGCCGCCGCTGCAATACAGTCACGTGAATATGCGGAAAATATCTGGGAAAAAGTTCGTGAAGCACGAGAAAAGCTTGCGGAAGCACTCAGACAATTAGGTTTCAGCGTCACACCCAGTCAAGCCAACTTCCTGCTCGCCACACTGCCCGATGGTCACAATGCCGAACTGCTCTATCAGCAGCTGAAATCTGAAAATATCCTGGTCAGATTTTTTGATCAGGAACGACTGCAAGACAAACTGCGCATCTCTGTGGGCACGCCTGGGGAAAACGCTTCGCTCCTTGCCGCTCTGAAAAGCAGATTTGCCTGAATAGCCGGACTAGTGATGGTCAAGTTTGAATCAAAAGAAAGCCCGACGTTCAATTGCCCTGAGTGTGGAGCCCCCCTGCGAAAGCGTGAGGGGAAAATGGGTCCTTTCTGGGGATGTTCTGAATTCCCGAAATGCCGAGCTACTCTGAACCACACCCATGGAAAACCGAGCATAGACGTCGATGACCTCTATCGCTGTCCTCTGTGTACCAGACGTTTAGTTCGAGCCGATCCCGAGAAAGGTGACTACTGGTTCTGCAGTGGCTACAGCAAGGGCTGCAAGGCAACAATCTCTGACAACAATGGCCAGCCCGAAGCCGCCTTCAAATGCCCCGAGTGCGGCTCAATGCTCGCTAAACGTGGTGGGAAAAATGGTGAATTCTGGGGCTGTAGTGGCTATCCTGACTGCAAAGCAACCTTCAATAACCTCAACGGGAGTCCAGATTTTGATTTTCTCCCTGCTAAACGTCCGTAAGAGAACCGCGGCGATCATTGCCGGGCTTGCGATCGGTGCAACCTGTCTTTGGGCTATCTCCGCATGGCAGAACATTTCGCGCGAAGAGCTCATTGACATTCTGCTCGCCTCCTTACTGATGTTGTGCGGTGTAATGGTGACAGCGCTTGTAGCAGTCGCCGGTCTTAAGCTTGTGATGCGTCTGATAAACCGGATGCTTTCTGCAAACCAGCCCTCTTCTGGTCAGGACTGAGTTCAAGTCACGGCAGCGGCAGCGAACGGGAGAGAATCAGAGCAGCCTCCCGCCCCGCATCTCCCGGATAATAATTTGATCGCTCGCCAATCTGGGTAAATCCGAGAGAGCGATAAAGACTGATCGCCTTATCATTCGAAACCCGCACCTCCAGAAAACACGCTTTTGCGTCAAGGCTGGCGGCATGGTCCAAAAGCAGGGTAAACAGCTTGCGGCCGTAACCCATCCTCTGAAAAGCAGGATGCACACACAGGGTCAGAAGATGACATTCTTCGACCGCAACCGACATTACTCCGTGGGCAGCAATTTCCCACTTGTTCGCCAGAACCCATGCCTGGTAGCCAGCGCGTAGACAGTCGATGAAGATTCGCTTGGTCCAGGGGTGAGCGTAGGCGGCAGCTTCATTCTTGACGACCAGATCGAGATCGCTGTAGCGCATTGTGCGCGCGAAAAATTGCGTGCCGGCCAGGCTGGAAGTATCCATGGGCATTATCGTCTAGGCAAACTTCAGGCGCTCGCGTAAAGCCGTCATATGCTGCCACGCTTCACGCTTCAAGTCAGAATGTGCCAGCATGGCATGCAGGCTGTGGGTAATCGTGAGTTTGAACGGCGCATCCACCAGTTTCTGGTCGCCCATGTCCTGCTGCTCTGAGTGATCTGACATCAGGTCGACGAGCTGGGCCGTCAGCAACAGCAGATTAGGGAACCCCTGCTGATCATGCCGTTGGGCGATGAACCCATTGAGCGCCAACTTGGCAGCATGCCTAGAGTCCGCCATCACGCCGAGTTCCTCTGCGATCGGCCAGTTAAATCTGTCTGCAGTTAGGCCTGCTAGCTCTTCATGACCTATTCCAAGCGCAGCAAGAAGGTTGGACAGCAGCGAAGTCGCCTGCTGATTTTCTCTGCCGCCGCCTTCATGCGGCAGCTCATTAATTACTGCAAGCTGGGCAGTCACCCTGATGAACTGCACACTGAATCGCAATTCTCCGCTTCGCATCTGCTCATTTCTGGCCTCGACTTTCCCTGTCTCTGCTTCCGCAGGTCCTCTTCGTGTTCGGTGTCGGTTGGGGACTTCTTCTGCAGCAATCGCACTGTAACGCCTGCTGACGCCATTCCTAGGCTTTTCTTCCAGCGCCCTGAACGGCGAATCCGCCTGGCGTGTCTTCGAAGGCAAATGCTGGCGACCTTCGGGATCATGGGAAACTTCTATTGTTGCAGGAATGACAGACGCTTTCGCTCCGGCCAGAGCATACCTAGAGTAGTATTGCTCATATCCCATATGCTTGAGATAGGCTATGCGCTGCGCTTCATCCATGACGGGTCTTCCTTTTCGGGTAAGCCCAATATACTGCGTTGATACTGTAACAACAACTGCCCCTCTTTGGCGGTTTTATGTGAATTCGACCCGTGTTCGGGGCCGCACCCCAACAGGTTTGAAGTCACGTTCTATTCATGATTGAATCCCGCTTCNCNTNANNAGAGNGTNCNCTATGAAAGCTGTNATGTGTNATTCCTATGGNCCACCTGAAAANCTNGTTCTGGAAGACATNCCCGATCTNGAACCNGACGAAGACGAAGCGGTGGTAGANGTACATGCAGCCTCACTCAATTTCCCTGATGGCCTACAAATTCAGGGCAAATACCAGTTTCAGCCGCCAATGCCCTTCACGCCCGGCTCAGAAGTTGGCGGAGTCATCAAGTCTGTCGGTGCGGAATTCACAGCACTGGAAATCGGTGATCGGGTCATGGCCATACCTGGGATCGGGGGCCTGGCTGAGCAGGTGATCGTAAAACCCGAGAGTGTGCGTCGCATCCCAGACAATATGGCTTTCAAAACTGCTGCCGGTTTTGCCATGGTTTACACAACTTCCTATCACGCGCTAAAACAGCGGGCCAGACTGCAATCCGGAGAAACGCTACTGGTGTTAGGAGCAAGCGGAGGCGTCGGTCTGTCGGCTGTGGAACTGGGTAAAGTAATGGGAGCGAGGGTGATTGCGGCAGCAAGCACTGAAGACAAGCTTGATTTTGTTCGTCAGTTCAATCCGGATGCCACGATAAATTACGGCGACGGAGAGCTCAAGGACAAGGTCAAGGAGCTTACAGAAGGACGTGGTGCGGACGTCATTTACGACCCAGTTGGCGGAGATCTTTTTGACCAGAGCTGTCGCTGCATAAATTGGAATGGCCGTCTCCTCGTGATCGGCTTCGCTAGTGGCCGAATTTCGGAGTACAAAGCAAATCTGGCTCTATTAAAAGGCTCCTCGATGGTTGGCGTATTTCTGGGAAGGTTCCGTAAAGAAGAACCTGCAGCCTACGAACAAAATCTCGATGAANTGCTGGCAATGTATGCGANGGGCCAGTTGAATCCTGTGGTTACCCAAACTTTTCCCAAAGAGCAATTCGTCGAAGCATTTAATATCTTCACTAAGCGTCAGGCGAAAGGNAANGTCACAGTGGANTTTAAGTCTGATTGAGCAAACCATGCTNAGTGACGCTGAAATTTTGGAAGATCTAAAGCAGCTGAGAGGCATTGTTGAATCCCATAAAGCGCCAGATGCCCCGCTTTCAGTCGGCTCTGCGATTATCAATGGACATTCGCTCCCGGTCTTCACAAAAGTCCCAGCTAATCTCTGCGAACTTTATAGCATTGGACTGACTGGCGCCGACCAGGATTTCCTGGTCTACGAAGCGGAACGATACAGCTTTCGCGAAGCCTTTACTGCCGCGAGCAAACTGGCGCGACAGCTGCAAGAAAAATACGGCATTCAAACAGGGGACCGTGTCGCGGTCTGTGGTCGGAATTCGCCAGAGTGGTGCCTTGCNTATATGNCGATNACNATGCTNGGAGCNATTGTTGTGCCCATGAANTCCTGGTGGACCGGGCCAGAGCTNGNATATGGNCTNGAGGACTCCGGGNCAAGGCTTATCTTCGCNGACACCCCCCGCTATGAGNNAATACNCGCCAGCCTNAGCAANTTGAGCATCGACGTCATATTNATGCGNCCGNCNGCTGCCGANNGCTGCNNNCCCGGAAATTCATANCCTNATAGCCGGCTGTGAACCGCTNGAGNAATCNGANTTCGANGCGCTTGGGATTACGCCGGANCACGANGCNTCCATCATGTACACCTCCGGNTCCACCGGCCATCCCAAAGGCGTGCTGTCTACGCATCGCGGCATCATCAGNGCTCTTTTTACCTGGAAATTTGTNAAAGAAATNAATGANATNNTNAGACCNGAGCTNCGCGAGGACAANCCGCCCTNTCAGGCTGCACTGCTCGCTAACGTGCCGCTCTTNCACGTGACCGGCAGTCANGCGCANTTCCTNGCAAGNTTCATCTNTCAGCGCAANTTCGTGATGATGTANAAATGGAATGCAGAGGCNGCGCTGGAACTGATCGAGAGNGANCGTATCTCNATNCTGCATGGCGTNCCGACGATGACCTGGGAGGTNATGCANTCGCNAAATTTCGNCACTACTGATCTNTCNAGNCTGCGCAGCGTNCAGAGTGGTGGCGCACCNNGGCCACCGGAGCATCTNNCAATGATGGTTNAGAAATTTCCGGANAAAGCGCTACCCGGCTTAGGCTACGGGCTGACTGAGACCAATGCGCTCGGCGCCATCATCTCAGGGAAATTCTACCAATCCAGACCCAACAGTACCGGCAGGCCGACTCCCCCACTGACCCAGGTAAGAATCGTTAACGAACAGGGGCAAACGCTTTCTGCGAACAAAGTTGGCGAAATTTGCATCAAAGGCCCTTCCGTCATGACAGGCTACTGGAACAAACCAGAGGCCACAGCGGAAGTGCTGAAAGACGGCTGGTTCCACACCGGAGATCTTGGCTTGCTGGATGATCTTGGATTCCTCATTATTCTGGATCGCGCCAAAGACATCGTGATTCGCGGCGGGGAAAACATTGGCTGCGCAGAGGTAGAGTATGCGATCCACGAGCATTCTGCGGTGAGCGAGGTATCTGTATACGGCATTCCAGACTCTCGACTTGGCGAAGTGCCTTGCGCCACTATCATGTTGAAAGAAGGGCAGAGTCTGACCGCAGACGAGCTAACCGGCTTTCTGGGGGATAGGATCGCCGCTTTCAAGGTACCGGAAAGATTTTACTTCCAGCGTGAGCAGCTTCCTCGCATCGCCTCCGGCAAAATTGCTAAAAAAATCTTGCGACAGAAAACAATCGATCGCCTTTCTAACGCCTGAGCGTCGGCGCAGTCGCCATCCCCGATAATACTTGCGCGGGGGTCTTCAACATTGGAGCCAATTTTTCTGCAGTTATGTCGCACTAGCAGCGATAAAAGGGTCCTTTGCCCGCTAGTCCAGCACATGCAATCACATCCCCGGTAAGGATTTAAACTGACAATGAAAGGGCGCAACTGGTAAGAACCGTACGAAACCCACATTGAAATTCCCACTAATTTTGGTTTCGAAAATGTAACCTTTGTAACAACGTCTAACGAGCCAGACAGAACTGCGCAAATGCCTTAAATATTGATCTTCAGGTTGAATACGACGACCTGGAATAGCCAGAGCAGTTCCACGATCGTTAACGGAGCCAAGCGTCTGCTCAAATCCGCCTGACCGGCTGCCAGCCTCTGATTACCTATTTCAGCGTTACTCAAATAGCGCTTTGCGCCCCAGCTTATCCTTAGTAATATGGAGATATGAAGGACGAGCTGATCTAGCCATGACATATTGCGTCGCAGTAGTGGTAGATGCGGGAATGGTCTTCTGTTCGGACTCGCTGACAAACGCAGGCATCGATCAGGTATCCACCTACAGTAAGATGTTCAGCTTTGGCGTTGACGGCGTAAAACAGTTTGTTATTCTGACTGCGGGCAACCTCGCCACCTCCCAGGCCACCCTTGCAAAAATCAAAAGCGA
>PBTW01000061.1 GCA_002729315.1 Gammaproteobacteria bacterium | reverse complement strand
CGTCGGCCAAACTTAACAGAAGTGGATCCGATCTGACCTTCGAGCTGCACGAACTCTCCAAGCCGTGCCTGCCGGATCGCGGTTATGTGGGTGCGGTCTTCATACCGCAGAGGCAGATGGAACAACAGGTCTTCGATGCTCGAGATACCGAGCCGACTGAACTTCCGCTCTAACGAGGGACCCACGCCTTTCAAGCGCGTCAGAGGCAGGGATTCCAGTGATTGAGTAGTCATTGCTTTTGTCGGTGATCCGCGCAGGCTAGCACCTGCCCAAACCATAGACCGGGTCTAGCGCAGGGACCTTCTGACACTTGCGCTACAGTGCCAGAATTGCTTCAACCTCGACCTGCGAACCTTTCGGAAGCGCAGACACCTCAAGGGTTGCTCGGGCTGGAAAAGGCTGCGAGAAATATTTGGACATAATGTCATTCACCACAGCGAAATTGTCCAGATTGGTGAGGAATATAGTGAGCTTAACGGCAGCGTCCAGCGAGCTTCCAGCCGCCTCTGCCAAGGACGACAAATTGAGGAACACCTGATGGGCCTGTTCACCGACATCTTCAGAGACTATTTTCATCGTGATCGGATCGAGCGGAATCTGTCCGGAGCAGAACAACAGAGAACCTGTTCTGATCGCCTGCGAGTATGGCCCAATGGCTGCGGGCACGTTTGACGTATTTATTTCCTGTTTTTCGCTCATGTGCGGCTTAATGCTCCAATCGGGTTTTTAATGGTTTTACGCACCCTTCGGCTTTTCACCCTACTCACACTGGAGACAGGCAACAAAGCGCGGACACGCTTCATGACCCTGGCTAAGTGCACCCGGTTTTTCACATTGATGGAAAGGTTCACAATGCTTAGCCGGGCGTCTCGCTCCACCGTACTGATTTTTTCAATATTGGCTTCCGCACCGGTGATGGTAGTCGCCAAGGTTGCAATGATGCCTCGCTGGTTTTCCAGTTCCACACGCAGCTCGACGGAAAACTCTCCCTCGACCTCCGGGTCCCAACTGACCTCAAGGCATTTCTCCTGATTGTCTCTGATATCGGCAATATTGTTGCAGTCATCGGTGTGTATCACCATACCTCGACCAGAGCTTATATGGCCGACAATCGGGTCACCCGGTATCGGGTGGCAGCACTTAGCGAAATTCATCACTATTCCTTCAGAGCCACGAATTGCCAAAGAGCCCGCTTCTTTGCTGGTTTGCTCTGACTTTTGCCGGCCGCGCTCAGCATTGGTGGCCAGGCGCTTTGCGATCATGTAAGACATGCGATTCCCAAGCCCGATATCTTCCAGCAGGTCATCTAGAGACTGCAGGTTGGCTTGTAACAGCACGGCTTCGATATGTTTTTGGGGCACTTCATCCAGCTGCGCACCAAACGAGGCTAGGGCCTTGTTAAGCAGGCGGCGTCCCAATGCGACGGATTCGGAGTGTCTCTGATTCTTAAGATAGTGTCGTATGTTGCTTCGCGCTTTACCGGTTTTGACAAAACTGAGCCATGCCGGGTTAGGCTGAGTACCCGGAGCAGTAATGATCTCAACCGTCTGGCCGCTTTGCAGTGGTTCGCTTAGAGGAGCGAGGCGACGGCTGATGCGACAGGCCACGCAGGCGTTACCAACATCTGTGTGGACGGCATAGGCAAAGTCCACGGCTGTGGAGCCCACTGGCAGTTCCAAGATGCTGCCTTTTGGTGTGAATACGTAGATTTCGTCTGGAAACAGGTCAATTTTAACGTGCTCGATAAATTCGAGGGAATTGCCCGCATGTTTCTGCATCTCCAGCAACCCGCTAACCCACTCTCGCGCTCTGAGATGCGCATTCGTTGGCAGATCGTCAGTGGATTTGTAAAGCCAGTGAGAAGCAATACCGTTATTCGCCATCGCCTCCATTTCTTCGGTACGTATCTGAATTTCGATGGGCACACCATGCATGCCGAATAGCGTGGTGTGCAGTGACTGATAGCCGTTCGCTTTGGGGATGGCGATGTAGTCCTTAAAGCGGCCGGGAACAGGTTTATATAAATTGTGAACGGCACCCAGCACGCGATAACAGGTGTCCACAGAGTCAACAATGATGCGAAAAGCATAGACGTCCATGATTTCAGAGAAAGATTTGCGTTTGATTCGCATCTTTTCATAGATGCTATAGAGATGCTTTTCCCGGCCAATTGTCCGACCGGGGAGGCCTTCGCGTTCCAGGCAGGCTTCCAGTGATGTCTGAATCTGCGACACGATTTCTTTGCGGTTTCCGCGTATGTGCCTTACCGCAGCATTTATACGCTGCGCTCTCATGGGATAGAGTGCAGCAAAGCCGAGATCCTCGAACTCGATTCTCACGTTGTTCATTCCCAGACGGTTGGCGATGGGCGCGTAGATATCCAGAGTTTCGCGGGCGATGCGCCGTCGCTTGTCCGGCGTCAGCACTTCGAGTGTGCGCATGTTGTGGAGGCGGTCAGCGATCTTGACCAGAATCACGCGCAAATCTTTGGCCATTGCCATGGCCATTTTCTGAAAATTCTCGGCCTGCGCTTCAGCGCGGCTGCTGAAAGTCATTTTATTGAGTTTACTGACACCATCTACCAGATCGGCCACGGTGTTCCCGAACTGGTTCTTTATTGCGGTCTTGGTGATACCGGTGTCTTCGATCACATCATGCAGCATGGCGGCCATCAGCGACTGATGGTCCATGTGCATCTCAACCAGTATGCCGGCGACCGCCAACGGATGGGTCACATAAGGTTCGCCGCTTCGGCGGAACTGCCCTTCATGAGCTTGCTCGGCGTAGTAGTACGCTCTTCGAACGCTGTCGACCTGGTCGACCTTCAGATAGTTAGACAGATCGCCAGCCAGAGAGTCGATGCTTTCAGAAACTGGGGCTTGTATGTCTCGACTCCTGTGGCGGATGGTGGGCTAGATTTCGGCGGTAGGCGTGTCGTCCCGCTGTTCAGCGACGGCTTCAGCAATTTCCTCTCCGACCTCTTCCAGCTCAACACGGGGTTTTTCGATCAGTATTTCATTCGTTATGAGACCGTCGGCGATTTCACGCAGCGCAACAACGGTAGGCTTATCGTTATCCGCTGAGACCATGGGGTCTTTGCCTTCTATCTGAATCTGTCGAGCGCGTTTGCTCGATACCATGACGAGTTCAAAGCGGTTGTCGACCTTGTCTAAACAATCTTCTACCGTAATTCGTGCCATTTTTGATCACCTACTGGTCGAGGGCGCATCAGTGCCATCGCAGGGTGCGCAAATATCGGAGGAGCGAGTGTACTGAATTCCGCGTAAAATTGCATATAATTCTGACAACTAGTCTTCCGTCAGACTTGCCAGCAGTGGCCGGAGCCTGGTCTGCTGGGTTTCCACCCTGAGACTCCAGGCCTGGATGATGGCGCGCATCTCATCCAGAGCGGTCTTAAAGTCCTCATTGACCACCAGAAAATCGGCCTCTGTGACGCGCTGCATGACCGCTCGGGCTTCTTCCATGCGCCTGGCAATGATGGCGTCATCGTCTTGTGCGCGTTTGCGCAGTCTGTTGGTGAGTGCCTCTAGTGACGGCGGAACTATGAAAATGTAGCAGCTTTGCGGAAACTGCGCCCTGACCTGAGCAGCGCCTTGCCAGTCGATCTCCAGAATAACGGTCAGCCCTTCCTCGAGCTGCTCAATCACCCATTTTTTTGAGGTGCCGTAGTGGTAGCCGTAAACCTCAGCACTTTCCAGAAAGTCCCCGGCCTTCAGCATGCTTAAAAAGCGGGCCTTCTCAGTGAAGTGATAATTGATGCCGTCCTGCTCTTTCGGGCGTTTTGTCCGCGTGGTGTGTGAAACCGATACGCAGAGACGATCGTTTTCGCGAATCAATGCGTCAACTAGTGAGGTCTTGCCTGCACCCGATGGCGCAGAAACGATAAATAGTTCTCCCTTTGCCATTCGCCTACTCAATGTTCTGAATCTGCTCTCGCATCTGCTCAACGAGCACTTTTATCTCAACGGCGCTGCGTGTCGTCTCAACAACAATGGATTTTGAAGATAAGGTGTTGGCTTCACGGTTGAGTTCCTGCATCAGAAAATCAAGGCGACGCCCTTTCTGCCCATCGGACTTAATTACACGTTCTACCTCGCTGAGGTGGGCGTCTAGGCGATCCAGCTCCTCATCCACGTCTGCTTTCTGTGCCAGAAGAGCCACTTCCTGCTCGAGGCGGGTGGGTTCCAGCTCAGCTTTAAATTCCTCTAGCTTTTGTAGCAGTGATTGTCGTTGCGCGGCGAGGATATCAGGCATTTTACTCCGCATCTCCGCCACCAACCGCCTGATCAGCGTGATGCGCTGTCCTAACAGGCTGTCTAGCTCACGCCCTTCCCGCTCGCGTGTTGCGACCAGCTCGGCTAATGCCGACTGCAACAGGCTTAGGGCGGCAGCTTCGAGTATCTGGTTATCGAGCGACTGTTCGGCAATGACACCAGGCCATCGCAGGATATCCATGCTGCCCGGTGAGCGCGCTTCACCCAGGGATTTCTGAATGCGAACGCTCGCTTCCATTAGTTGCTGGACCAGATTTTCATTAAGGGAAATAGTGCTGCCAGGAATTTCTTGCGCGGTGTAACGCAACTGGCACTCGACTTTGCCGCGTGAAATGGCTTTGCGTACTCTTTCCCGAACCTGGTTTTCTAGGCTGCGGAAAATGTCCGGTAATCTAATGCTTGTTTCGAGATAGCGGTGATTGACTGAACGGATTTCCCAGGTGAGGGACCCCCATTCCTGTTCTGATTGCTGCCGAGAAAAGGCGGTCATGCTTGATGTCATAGTTGCGACCCTTTACTGCTCAGACCTCATTCTATCCCAACTCATAACTGGGCGCAGTGTTAACCGGTCATGGCCTTGCGTTTGGATTTCCAGCATAATTCTTTGTCATAAAACGTCCATCTAATGGCAATCCCTATGCATCATTTCAATCGTCCCAGTCACCGGAATCCCGGTCAGCTTCGTGAGGTTAAAATCACTCGACACTACACCAAACACGCCGAGGGCTCCGTGCTGGTGGAGTTCGGTGACACCAAAGTGCTGTGCACCGCCTCCGTTGAGACCTCAGTGCCCAGATTCCTCAAAGGGACAGGTCGAGGTTGGGTGACTGCTGAATACGGGATGCTGCCGCGATCCACAGGCAGCCGGATGGACCGCGAAGCCGCCAGGGGTAAACAGTCGGGCAGAACGCAGGAGATTCAGCGCCTGATCGGGCGGGCCTTGCGCGCAGCGGTGGATCTGACAGCACTGAGTGAAAACACCATCAAGATCGATTGCGATGTGATTCAGGCTGACGGCGGCACCCGAACGGCCTCGATTACGGGCGGCTGTGTTGCTTTGGTGGATGCCCTGAACTTTATGGTTGAAAAGAAAATGCTGGATGGATCGGCCCTGAAGCAAATGGTGGCATCTGTTTCTGTGGGTATTTTTCAAGGTCAGCCGATACTGGATCTGGATTATGCCGAGGATTCAAATGCCGAAACCGACATGAATGTGGTTATCGCAGAGAATGGCGGTTTTATTGAACTCCAGGGTACCGGAGAAGACGGAGAGTTCACCCATAATCAATTGAATGAAATGGTTGCCTTGGCCGAGGCAGGGATTAAAAAGTTGCTGGCCATTCAACAGGCTAGTTTGGCTTGCACCAGGGCGGTCGTCCCGTCATGAGAGGCGGGTGAAATGAAAAACTATCAGAAAGAGTTCCTGCATTTCGTCATTGAAAACAGCATTCTGCGCTTCGGTGAATTCACCCTGAAGTCGGGGCGTGTCAGTCCTTATTTTTTCAACGCGGGGTTATTTAGCACAGGCTCCAAACTTGGGTTCCTGGCTCAGAGTTATGCCGCCGCAATTGCCGACCTTACTCAGGATTATGATTTGCTGTTCGGCCCCGCATACAAAGGAATTCCGCTCGCCGCTACGACGGCCCTGTCTCTGGCTACCCGGTACGGTATCGATAAACCCTACTGTTTCAACCGCAAAGAAGCGAAAGATTATGGTGAGGGTGGTTTCACTGTGGGTGCGCCGCTAACCGGGCGGGTGCTTGTCATTGATGATGTGATTACAGCGGGAACAGCCATCCGCGAGGCCGTGGAGATCATTCAGTCTGCCGGTGCTCAGTTGACCAGTATTGTAGTCGCGATGGATCGACAGGAAAGGGGTCTCGACGAAACTTCGGCAATTCAGGAGATTGAGCAAACCTATGGTATTGAGGTAGCCCACATCATCAGTTTGCAGAATATTATTGACTTTCTGCAGGATACAGAAAACAAGGCGCTTGCGGAGCATTTGCCTTCGGTGGAACGCTACCGCATTGAATATGGCGCTTAGCCTGCGGAAACCTTGACAGGATTGGTGTCTGTGGAATACGGCGTCAGCAGGCGACTGCTCAAAAAGTGCCACTGAAGCTCCCAATTCTCCAGTGGGGACTCCTGAAATTCGCTTCTCACGAACTGTACGAGGCGTCCTTCACAGCTGGCCAACAGCAAATTGGCCAGAACTGCAGCTGAAATACTAGGCTTCAAGCCTTCTCGAATTTGTGCCTCCCGCAGTACCTGTTTGAGCTGAGCCTCGAGACGACTGAAAAACTGAGCGATCCGTTCTCGCAGCCGTTCGGTTTCTCCGGCCAGCGCATCGCCTGTTAAAAGGCGAGTCATGCCGGGATTTCTGGCGGAGAAGGTCAGGAGCAGAGTCAGTATTTTCTGACAACGCAACTCTGCGTCGGACTCTTCTTTTAGAATTCGGGAAATCCGCTGAAACAGCGTGTCCTCAATAAATTTGATCAAGCCTTCAAACATACGCGCTTTGCTTGGGAAATGCCGATACAGCGCCGCTTCGGATACGCCCACTTCTTTGGCAAGAGCAGCGGTAGTGATTCGCTCACCAGGGCATGTTTCAAGCATCCTCGCCAGTGCCTGTAGGATCTGGTCTTTGCGCGAGACTTTGTTGACCTTGCTGATGTTTGTCATAGGTTCTGAAAATCTTTTGCAGTTACGGTTTTTCGGAATTTGATGGTTGTTTGCTCCGTCTTGTCTGCGTAATTAAAGTGCCTACACCCTCATCGGTAAATATCTCCAGAAGGACAGCATGCTCGACTCGGCCATCAATAATATGTGCGCTGGCAACACCGCCTTTGACCGCCTTAAGCGCGCACTCCACTTTAGGTAACATGCCGCCTTCTAGGGTTTTATCGGCAATTAAACTAGCAACTTGCCTTGCGCTGAGGCCCGTAAGTACATTTCCTTTTTTATCCAGTACGCCAGCAACATTGGTGAGCAGAATCAACTTTTCGGCACTGAGAACTCGGGCGATCTCGCTGGCTACGGAATCGGCGTTGATGTTGTAGCTGGCGCCCTTGTCATCGGCTCCGATCGGAGCGATCACCGGGATAAAGTCGCTGCGTTTGATCACTTCAAGGACTTCTGTATTTATTTCGACGACCTCGCCTACCTGGCCGATATCGACGATATCCTGATTGGCGCTTCTGCTTTTCAGGCGCAGTTTCTTTGCCTTGATGAGATTGCCATCCTTCCCGGTGACCCCCACAGCCTTGCCCTGATTCTTGTTCAGCAGGCTGACTATTTCTGTATTTACTAAGCCGCCAAGAACCATCTCAACGACATCCATAGTCTGACTGTCTGTTATGCGCAGTCCATCAATAAAGTTCGATTCGATGCTGAGCTTTTCCAGCAGGTCGCCTATCTGTGGTCCCCCGCCATGCACCACGATTGGATCCATTCCGACAAGTTTCATCAGCACAATATCTCTGGCAAAGCTATTTTTGAGCTTTTCATCAACCATTGCGTTGCCGCCATATTTGACCACCACGGTTCGGCTAGTGAATTTCTGTATGTAAGGCAGTGCTTCGGTGAGTACCTCAGCTATAGTTTTGGCACGATTTATGCTGATCGACATAGCAATACAAAGCGCCTCTGACAGGGTTCAAATATTCAGCTCAATGCTGTTATCTGCGTGCTGAATCAAAGCTTTAAATTGCGCTTGGATACGCTGCAGGGCACTCTCTGTCAAGGCTTCAAACCTGAAGAGCAAAGCGGCGCTGGTATTGGATGCGCGTACTAGTCCCCAACCGTCATCAAACTCAAGGCGTAAGCCGTCGATGAGCAGTTTTTTGCCCGTCACACCTTCAGCTGCTTCGAGTATCTTGTCCATCAGGCTAAATTTGTCTTGTTCGCAAACTTCAAGCCTGATTTCTTCGGTAGCGAATGACTGGGGAAAAGTTCTAAATTTTTCATCGCAGCTTCCGGGGTGTTTGGTGAGCAGCTCCAGAATCCTGGCAGCAGCATACATGCCATCGTCAAATCCGAACCAGCGGTCTTTAAAAAAGATATGTGCTGAAAATTCACCCCCAAGCGGCGCTGATGTTTGTTCGATTTGTTGTCGCATGTGCGAATGCCCGCTCTTGTGCATGACCGGTTGCAGACCGAGTTTCTCAATCAAGTTGCCAAGCTCTCGCGAGCATTTCACATCGTAAACAACGGCGGCGCCCGGGTACTGTTCAGCGAGACTTTCGACCAGCAACATGAGCAAGCGGTCTGCCGGAATAATGTTGCCCTGATCAGTCACAAGGCCCACACGATCGCCATCGCCATCGAAAGCCAGCCCCAAATCGGCCCCTTCATCGATGACCGCTGCTTGCAGTGAGGTTAAGTTTTCTGAGCGTGTGGGGTCAGGCTCATGGTTGGGAAACCGGCCGTCTACTTCACAAAACAGCTCTATCACTTCGCAGCCTAGTTTGCTGAACAGATCAGGGGCAACACCAGCTGCAACGGCATTGCCGCAGTCAATGACTATCTTGAGTGGACGGAGCAAGCAGACTCTTTGCAGAACCTCACTGACATATCTGTGCTGGATCTTCAGTGTTTCATAACTGCCGTGACCATGTCTTAGGGTTCGTTTTTCAATTCTGACGCGGATTGCCGCGATTTGCTTCTCTGCCAGTGGCGCCCGCCGAAACACTATCTTAATGCCGTTGTAATGGGCAGGGCTATGACTCGCAGTCAGCATGACACCTGAATTTAAATGGGTGGTGTGCGCTGCAAACTGCATAAGGGGGGTGGGCACTATGCCTAAATCTACGACGTTGACACCAGAACTCCTCAGACCTGCAATGAGGGCCCTGGACAGAACCGGGCTCGAAAGCCGGCCATCACGAGCGACCAGTAATTCGCCGATCCCCGCGTCAAGCGCCTCGCTGCCGATGCTCTGACCGATCAGTTTAATACTGTCTGCGTTCAGCTGCTGATAAACGACGCCTCGAATGTCATACGTTCGAAAGATGGCCTGGGGCGGCGGGTTGAGGGATGATTGGATTTCTTCAGTCACGCGGCATTCGGTTTCAAGGCAAAGTATCACTCGGACATCAGGGGGCTAGGTTTCGGATGGATGTGGTTTTTGCTCAAGGTATTCGGCGATCAGGTCAAGCATCAGCCGCGCGATGCCCAGCTTACTGCCGGGGCCAAGGGTTTGCTGGCTATTCCTTGATAGTGCAGTGACTGTCACCTCATCGCTGTTGAAGGTTTCTGTAGCCTTATTGGCAAATAATAGATCCAGGCCCTTGCGCTTCAGCTTCTCCTTGCCATGCGCTTCGAGTTTTTCGGTTTCCGCTGCAAATCCCACGACGAAGGGGCCGTCTGGGAGTGCCGCGACGGTGCCGATGATGTCTGGATTCTTCACCAGCGCCAAAGTCATGCTATCCGCATCTTTTTTAATCTTTTGCTTTTCAATCGTGGCTGGTCGATAGTCCGCGACCGCTGCTACTCCGATGAAGATATCTATATCAGCGACTCGCTTCATGACCGCGTCGAGCATCTGCTCGGCGCTCTCTACGTCGGTACGGCGCACCCGGTCAGGTGTGGGCAGATGAACCGGCCCGCTGACCAAGCTAACTTGCGCGCCAGCGCCAGCGGCCTCAGCAGCAAGAGCAAATGCCATCTTTCCGGAGCTGTGGTTACTGATAAAGCGAACTGGGTCTATCGCTTCAAAAGTAGGGCCGCCGGTGATGAGCACTCTTTTTCCGTTCAGCCGATTGGTTTCAAACATTCCTGCGCAGCGGTCTGCGATTTCCTGAGGCTCGATCATCCTGCCTGGGCCTACGTCACCACAAGCCTGTTCGCCCGACGCTGGTCCCCAGATATTAATGCGCCGATGCTGCAGGGCTTCGAGATTGCTCTGGGTAATGCCGTCCGCCCACATGGCCTGATTCATCGCCGGCGCAATGGCAATCTGAGCGGTGCTGGCAAGGACTACCGCCGTCAGCAGATGATCAGCCTGCCCGTGAGCCATCCGGGCTATGAAATCTGCTGTGGCCGGTGCGATGACAATAAGGTCGGCCCAGCGCGCCAGTTCGATGTGCCCCATGCCTGCCTCGGCCTCGGCATCCAGTAAATCAAGATGCACCCGATGACCGGACAGAGCTTGCATGGTGAGAGGCGTGATGAACTCAGTGGCGGAAGGCGTCATGGCGACGTGGACTTCTGCCCCTGCCCTGACGAGAAGGCGCGTAAGTTCGGCGCTCTTGTAGGCAGCGATGCCGCCGGTTATGCCGAGCAGGATGCGCTTGTTATTGAGGCTCAACATGGTAGCCGCTGAATCGTGGGGCTGTCACTTAAGAAGGCAAAGGGGAAGAAGTAGACTAGCAGTTCAAAAACGTGTGCGCAATTTTGATAAAAAGGCGCAATTTGCGAAAGATCCGGCTATGTGCATTTGAGAAAGCCACCCTTTAAATGGACCGTTTATATTGTTGATGAAAACCCTCAACGCGACGTGATGAACATCGCGAGAGAGGCCTTGACGAGGTAGGGTGGGATCCGAGGTGTCTTTGCGCGCAGCATAGAGCTTAATCAAAATCCGGAGGAAGTGGGCCTCATCGTAGTGGCTGAACCGATTGAGGCGGATGTCGCTGCGACCCAGCAACTGCAGGTCCCACTGAATATTTTAGAAATTCGGGTGCTCGATCATCTTTTGGTGTCCGAGCAGGATGTGGTGTCGCTTTCCGAGCGCCAACTGATGGGCTGAGTCGTTAAGATCGGCCGTCTTCCGGTGGCTCAGGGCGCCTCAATATGTCTTGATATCAGCAGGGTGTTTTGGTATAAAACCCGCTCTTTTTTGTCCGCAAAAACCCACCCGGTTCAGCGCGGCTTAAGTACAGACAAATGACCAATCTCCAGCAAGACGAGGCAACACCATGTCTAGGGTTTGTATGGTAACCGGCAAGAAGCCTGTTACAGGTAATAATGTTTCACACGCGAATAACAAAACTCGACGTCGGTTTTCCCCCAACTTGCACACCCATCGTTTCTGGGTTGAGTCGGAAAATCGGTTCGTTAAGCTGCGCGTTTCAACCAAGGGCATGCGCACCATCGACAAGCTGGGGATAGATATTGTACTGGCAGACATTCGTCGTAAGGGCGTTGAGGTCTAGCCCGCGTCGCGCGAGATCGGAGGGACTCCCATGAGAGATAAAATCAAGCTGGTGTCTAGCGCAGGGACTGGACACTACTACACCACAGATAAGAACAAGCGAACGATGCCAGACAAAATGGAGATCAAGAAGTTTGACCCNGTGGTTCGCAAGCATGTGATCTACAAAGAGTCGAAAATTAAATAGGCTCAAAGTTCAGACAAAGAAAGAACTCAAAAAGGCCAACNTCACGCCAGCTTTNTCGCTTCGGCGCCACTCTTACTATTTCCCTCTACTAAGTCGCTTACGCAAACNCTCCGTGATCGCTTGAAGTTTGGGGTCCTCATAAAATTCGGATTTTAACTTTCCAACGGTCGTAGATACTGTGCCATAACGCCGGAGCTTGAACAGTTTGGCGATTGACTGAAGCGTCACTGCAGACAGTTCCTGACAAAGATACATGGCTACCCAGCGCGGCACGTTCTTCGAGCCGGGGCCACGTGCTGCTTTGTAGATGCTGGCTTCGGATACCTTGAACTGCGTTGCAACCGCTGTGATGATTTGCTTGCAAGAGGGTCTCCACTTCGCGTTAGCACCTCGCGAGATTCCGCGCACAGCAGTCGCCGATCTCTTGCGTTTCGCCGCGGCCTTGAATTTCGGGTCACCCATTACGGACGACAGGTTCTTTTTGCCGTAAAAACCGGCTATTTCTTCGTCGACCCCTTGAGCAATAAACCGCTTGTAAGCTACGGCTCGCTTAGCTGCAGCCACGTTCAGCTTTCTCAAGATCTCCTCTCGCTTAAACCACGCTGGCGGCTTTGTTTTACGCGTGAAGTACCCGTAGCTGCTATATTTGTAGCTGGCGCGATCCTTCGGCTTAACCTTGCAATGCACAAAGCGCGATAGCGGTAACAGGTATTTATCTGCTTGTATCAGCACTGCCTTGTACCTGCCGCGGAACAATGACCCCTCAACGCCCTTCATACGCTGAAAATTCTGTGTGTATAGCCCATCTACTTGGCGCATGAAGCGACTAAGGTTTCCTTCGGGCGTTTTGATCAAAAGGTGATACTGGTCGCGCAGCAGGCAAAATGAGTGAACTTCGACGTTCAGTCGTGCGCAAGTTTCAGCTAATCCTTCCAAGAAGGCTTCAAAGTATTTGGCGGAAGGGAAAACACGTTGACCATCTGATCCATAGTTGGACACGTGATAAACGGCGTCCGGATATTCAATTCGTAAGGGTCTGGCCATGATTGTTCTCGACTCGGTAAAAAATAGAGTTAGAGCTGACCCTAAAGGCCAACGTTGTAGTGATAACCAAATACGGTGCGGTCGTCAACTAGTAAAACAGCAGGCCGGGCGGGAGGCCTTATTTTCGCCTACCTTTTGGCGGGCCGAGGGGCAATTGTGTCACTGTGACTGATAGGTTTTCGTAGTCATTATGCGAGGCTTGACCCCTTTAAGCATGAGCCATATCAGGGGCTTGATGGGAAAAAGGTACCTGAGCGCTCAGGGTTTGTTTGCTAGCACGATCGCCCGCTTCGGAGATGGATGCCCTTCGACAGTTTGGCTGGGATTGTCCGGCATCAATGCGGAGTCCAGAGATTTGAAGGGCATCCACTCGGTCGGGCGCTGTTCGGCCAATCCAGTCGTGCTTTCATCAACTACTCTGACGTTAATGAACCCGCAGCGTTCAAGCCATTGTGACACACTCAGAACAGAGGGGATGAACCAGACATTAGCCATGCGCGCGTATCGGTCTTGCGGCATCAGGCTGTAGCCTGCCGGTCCGTCGACCACAAGCGTCTCCAGAACCAGCTCGCCGCCATCGCAAAGGCAATCCTTGAGCTGAAGTAGGTGGTCGATCGGTGAACTTCGATGATAAATCACCCCCATTGAAAACACGGTGTCAAAGTATGGCAGCGGCCTTGGCATCTCTTCCAGCGGGATCGGCAGCAACACGGCCCGATAGTGAGGAAGAAAATGCGCTAAGGCGCAGAATTGCGCAAAGTAGGCCATGTGAGGCTCCAGACCGACAACCAGGTCCGCCCCTGCCGAAACCATGCGCAGGCTGAAATACCCATTCCCGCTGCCGACATCCAGTACCGTGCGGCCCTCCAGAGGCGCGATCAGATGCTCGAGTCGGGACCACTTCATGTCGCAGTGCCACTCGGTGTCAATCTTAATTCCAAACAAATCGAAGGGCCCTTTGCGCCAGGGAATGAATTCCTTGAGCTGTTCTCTCAGAGCCGACTGTTCAGCGGCTGTAAGATCGCTGGATTGGCCGATATGTATGGCGTCTCCTATATGAATCTTGGACGGCGTGTGGTGAGGCAGCCGAGCAAGATGTTTGCGCCATCTGGCCCAGTCTCCCTGTTTGATTCCGTCAAGAAACGATTTAGACACGAATGGCAGCAGCGGGTTTAGTCTGGATTGCCCTGCATCCAGCAAGATTTTCTGAAATATCGTAGTGCTCGCCTGTTCGCTCAATAGGTTCACTTGACTGCAACAAGCGAGGCAAAATTGAAACATTGGAACCAGACGTCGAGGGCGCTGAAACCGGCAGCACTCAGGCGCTGTCGGTGACCATCAAGGGTTTCCGGAACCAGCACGTTTTCCAGAGCGGTGCGCTTTTGTGCGATTTCCATCTTGCTGTAGCCCATCTGCTGCTTGAAGTTGTAATAAAGCTCCGTGAACAGTTCATTTAGGTCAGGATCCGAAAACTCAATTTTCTCAGAAATGATAAGAATGCCACCAGGGCGGAGACCCTCATGAACCTTTTTTATGAGAGCATCTCTTGATGCCTTGGCCACGAACTGCAACGTAAAATTCAACACCACTATCGAGGCGTTGAAAATTTCAGCATCAACTATGTCTGCGCACTTAGCAACAATCTGGGGCGTTTCGCTGCTCCGCAGTCTGTCCTGAAGTCTGCTAATCATGGCCTGAGAGTTATCAATCGCATGAATCCGATAGTCCTGGCAGTTTACCTGCTCCGCCATCGAGAAGCTGGCGTTGCCCAAGCTGCAGCCAAGATCGTAGATTGCTGACCCTTCCTGGCAGTGCCTTTTGGCCATTACGCCGATCATCGAAATAATAGTGCGATAACCAGGTATCGAGCGGCTGATCATGTCATCGAAAACACTGGCGACGCTGTCATCAAAAACGAAATCGCCAGCCGTTCGTCGCACGGTAAATAGCTGATCTTTTGACTGGTCGAATTCTGACACGATCCTTGTCGCTTCCCGGCTGATTGATGAACGCCGCAGCATTTCTGTTGTATGCAAGAAGCGATTCACTTATGTTAAACCTTAGCTCATCAAGAGGCTGTCATCCTATTATCCCGGTATCTGTGACCCATTCAAACTTGAAAGAGTCAGCACTACTCGTCAGGCATATTACTCTGTTGAAAGCGCTCGAGGTTTCGCACGGCGTCCTCGATCTTGCCTGTGGCTCTGGTCGCAACGGCCGATATCTCCTCAGTCTGGGCCTGCCTGTGGTTTTCGCCGACATTGATGGTGAGAAACTGGCTGGCCTCAGTGCCGTGGATGTTCCCGACCCCGCTATGATGAAGCTGTGGGAAGTGGATTTTGAACAGAAAACAGACAATCCCTTGGCGGGCAAAACTTTTGACGCAATCTTGGTATTCAATTACCTGCACCGCGCTCTGATAGACAGAATCAAGCAGGCAGTCAGGCCCGGAGGGCTAGTGTTTTATGAGACATTTACGGAGCAGCAACGTCGGTTCGGACGTCCGAGCAATCCGGACTTTCTGCTCAAACCCAATGAGCTTAAGTCCTGGTTCGAGACGTGGCAGATCATTTGCTGTGAAGAATTGGAGCGAGCTAATCCCCCAAGCCACATTGCGAGTCTGGTTGCCCGAAAACCCTAAGCGTGCGGTCTTCTGAAATCATGTCATGTTGCAATGCATCGAGGATACGCCAGTTTGCTCCTGCACCCGGTCGTGCTATGTCAGAGTCTTTTAGCTGTGAAGTTCTTCGTAGCAAGCGGAAGACTCTTGCACTCTATGTTAAGCCTGGCAAGCTTACCGTCAGGGTCCCTCTGAGTGCGTCGAAAACTGAAGTAGAAGACTTTGTTCACAGCAACAGAGCCTGGATTGAGAATCGCCTGTCGGAGGAGTCTGCCCGTCAGCGGGAAAGGCTGGTGGTTGAACATGGCCGTCGGATCTTCTATCGAGCCAGAGAACTGGAGATCGTTTTCAGGCAGGGGGGTAAACAGCGGATTAGAACTGATGGCAATCGATTTATTATTCAGGGGCATCGCCTAACACCAGCTAAGGCGCGCGAGCAGCTGGAAGACTTCCTTATTGATAAAGCCAGTCATTACATTGTTCCCAGAGCCAGAGGGCTTGCCCGTTACCTGGGTGTTGAGCATAAGATTTCGCAAATCAAGCTACGAAAAACCAAGTCGAAGTGGGGGCACTGCACCTCCCAAGGGGTGCTGCAGTACAACTGGCTCATTATGCTCGCGCCCCACAGCATCATCGATTACATGATTGCACATGAGGTCTGCCACCTGATCCATATGGATCATTCGAAACGCTTCTGGCTGCTGGTTAACTCAGTTTGCCCGAAGCACGAACAGTACATTCGCTGGCTCAAGGAGCATGAGCATCGCTTCTGGTTTTAGGTAAAGAGCCAGCCTTTTTAAACACTAGATCCCAAACCCCATGCCCAAGGCGGCGGCCTCGTTTTTCAAATTTTGTTTCCGGCCTGGCAGGCATGTCGCAGTAGTTTCCTGCTCCAGAGCAATTGATAAGCGAAGGCACGTTCTCGAGCACTTCCATCATTTGCAGCGCGTAGGCTTCCCAGTCGGTAGCAAGGTGTATCAAGCCACCTTCAGCAAGCCGCGTCGCCAGCAACTCAACAAACTTCGCTTGGATGATTCGTCTCTTGTGATGGCGCTTTTTTGGCCATGGGTCCGGGAAAAATATAAGCAAGCGCTCCACACTCTGCGGGTCAAAACAATTTGCAATGATTTCGGTGGCGTCATGGCAGATGACTTTAAGGTTCTGTAGATTGTTCTGTGCAATACCATGAAGCAGCTTGCCGATACCCGGCCTATGCACCTCAATCCCCAGGAAGTTTGACTGCGGGTCTGCCTGTGCCATTTTTAGCAGGGAGTCTCCCATGCCGAATCCAATCTCGACGGTTAGCGGCTGGGACTCGGCAAAGTGCTTCTTCAAGTCGAGCGGGCCCGCCTCATAGGGAATCAAGTGGGTATCCCAATGCTGTTCCAGTGCCTTGCGCTGAGAGTCAGTAGCCCGGCTGGCTCGAATCACGAAGCTGCGTATCGGGCGATCGGAAGGATTAGGGCTCATGCTTGTTTAGGCTACTCAAAACCACTCTCGCTCGCTGCGTGTTGCCGTTGGCCTTTACCCGGCGCTGACAATCCAAAACGTATCTGAGGTGTCAAAAAAATGTTCCGTCCACTGGTGAAGATGCGTTGGCGTATAGCCTTCTCGGCATTCGCCCGGCGAGATACGCTTCACGACCCGCCTCAACCGCTTTGCGCATCGCCGAGGCCATCAGTATCGGATTCTGGGCTTCAGCTATCGCTGTGTTCATTAGGACCCCGTGACAGCCCAATTCCATTGCAATGCTCGCATCGGACGCAGTACCCACTCCGGCGTCGACAATGACGGGGACCTGAGCATTCTCTAGAATCATTCTAATATTGTAGGGGTTGCGGATTCCCAGCCCAGAGCCGATGGGTGCGCCTAGCGGCATAACTGCGACGCAGCCGATCTCTTCCAGACGTCTGGCAACAAGAGGGTCATCGCTGGTGTAGACCATCACATCGAAGTCCTCCGCGACGAGGGTTTCTGCAGCAGCCAGTGTTTCCGTTACATTAGGGTAAAGCGTTTTCTGGTCTCCCAGAACTTCCAGTTTCACTAGCTTGTGGCCGTCGAGGAGCTCTTGTGCCATCCGGCAGGTCCGCACAGCGTCCTCGGCGGTATAGCAGCCGGCGGTGTTGGGCAGGATGGTGTACTTTTCAGGTGAAATGATGTCGAGCAGGCTGGGCTCCTCTTTTTTCTGACCCAGGTTCACCCTTCGGATGGCGACAGTGATCATTTCAGCGGCACTGGCTTCTAGCGCAGCGTGATTCTCTTCGAAGTCTTTGTACTTGCCACTGCCGATGATCAGGCGAGAGTCATACTCCACGCCACCAATAATTAATGGCCTGTCTTGCCGTGTGCCCATGGTGAGTTACTTATCCTCCGCCTATCGCCTGCACGATTTCAATACTGTCTAGATTGCTGATTCGCTGGGAGCTGAACTGACTGCGCGGGACGATCTTACCGTTTAGCTCCACGGCAATTCGTCCTTTAGTCATGCCGAGATCCTGTAGCAGGTCTTGAAGAGACAACTCTGCCTCCAGCGTCCTTGTTTTGCCGTTTACGGTAATCGCTAATGTCATTGAGGCGACTCATCCTGCCTTATGTTTGAAGACAAACTGAGCCAGGCGAGGCTTGCCCACCCGCCAAGAAACCCCAGACCTCCAATCGGCGTGATGGCTCCCAGCCAACTCAGGCCCGTCACGCCGAGCAGATAGAGACTGCCGGCGAATAACACAATACCGGCTGCAAACATGCTCGCTGGGATCCAGAAAAGCTTCTGCGCTGGATATTGTCCCGCAAGCAGGCCGTTGCCAAACAGCGCCAGAGTATGGAACAGATGATATTGCACACCAGTATCAAAAACCCCCATTGCCTTTTCATCTACGATCGTCTCGAGAGCATGTGCTCCAAACGCACCCAGGGCAACTACAAGAAAGCCGTTGAGACTGGCAAAGGTAAGAATGTATCGAGCCATTTTTCGCGGGTCACGATGAAGATGTTGGCATTATACCTTGTTGGGGGGGATGTGCTCGGCCTGCGTTTTTAGGCAGAAATAAAAAGGCCGCGTGGCTAGCGGCTTTTTGTAATAGGTACTGATGTTTGGGGCAGTTCGTTGGAGCGGTCAGGCTCCCATGCGAGCCTTGATCTTATTCATCGCGTTTTTTTCCAGTTGACGAATGCGCTCCGCGGACACGCTATATTTACTGGCCAGATCGTGCAGGGTTGCTTTTTCGTCACTCAACCAACGGCTACGTAGAATATCCTGGCTGCGATCGTCTAGACCCCCCAATGCGAGCATCAAGCTGTTGTTGGTCGTTTCCTCCCACTCGGCTTCCTCCAGATTCTCAGCAAGATCTGAACTCTGGTCTTCAAGGTAGTAAGCTGGCGCTCTATAGGCTGCGTCGTCATCACTGTCAGGCTCGGCATCAAAAGGAGCGTCATAAGCACTCATGCGGCCCTCCATCTGCCTAACGACTTTGGGGTCTACGCCAAGGTCCTGTGCAACTGCATGGGTCTCTTCATTGTTTAGCCAACCCAGCTTTTTCTTGGAACTGCGAAGGTTGAAGAAAAGTTTGCGCTGGGCTTTGGTCGTGGCGACCTTGACGATACGCCAGTTGCGCAAGATGTACTCGTGCATCTCGGCTTTGATCCAGTGCACAGCAAACGAAACAAGGCGAACGCCCACTTCCGGATTGAAACGCTTTACTGCCTTCATCAGACCGACATTTCCTTCTTGAATCAGGTCGGCCTGAGAGAGGCCATATCCCGAGTAGGTCTTAGCCATGTGAACCACAAAGCGCAGATGCGCCATAACCAGTTGCCGCGCTGCATCCACATCATTGTCATAGTAATACTGTTTGGCTAACTCGAGCTCATGCTCAGGCGTCAGCACAGCGATGCTGTTTACCGATGCAATGTAGGCAGTCAGGTCGCGGCCCGGGGTGATCGGGTCAATAACTTTTAAGTTTTTACCTGTGTTCATGGTAGTAAGTACATTCAACTGCTGTTACCCAATTAGGCCAGCGATCATAGCATTTTTTGTGTAGTCATGCCATTCGACGCCGCTGCACGCACATTTTGTGCGGCCTGCGCTGTAACCAACCAGGATACGATCCTACCGGCCAGCCCGGATCTTTAGTTGTGTCATTTAAGGTCCAAAGCTGTTTTTTCAAGGGAAAAGGGCGTAATTTGTGCCAATTAGCCGGGCTTCGTTGCTGCAAATCGGTTAATAACCGAGGACCAGTATATAAATGTAGCGATCTTCCTGGAAACAGAGGAAAAAGCAGCGAGCCATCCGATGCCGGAACCGAGCAGTATCATGGCGAGATTCTGGCAGAAACTGAGGCCAACTACTGCAAAGTCAGTCTGATATAGCAGTGCCAGCGCATTGACTGCTATCCCGAACTGATGCCCGAGTGCCACCGGCCGCTCCGAGAAAGACGCCGAAATACAGAAACGGGCGGCGGACATGGGCGTCTGTACCTCCAAGTTGCTTTGTGATGCGGATTTCCTCGCGCCTGTCCTGCACGCCACCCTCCACTGTGTTGTTGACAATCAACACCAAACCACTGACGACGGTCAGGAACACTGCAAATGACAGGGTGTCCAGGAGGCCGAGCCACGCCTCAAGCCGCTGAGACATTACGAATTTCAAAGTTGCCAAAATGTGCAAGTAAGTGCTGACTAATCTTAGAAACACTGTTTTTCCCTTTATCGTTGGAGAAATAGACGGTGATCTCAGCCATATTGCCTATCTTTCCGATCTGCGTATCGAGGTTTCCAGAGATCAGCTCTAGCAGGGCGGGTAGCGTCATCGCAACGCCGATCACCAAACTCATCAAGCCTGACGTTAATGGCGCGTTATTCATCCTGGCGACGGTTTGACCGGCGGCTTGGCTGTGCCGCTCGGCCAGCAGGCTTAAGCCGGCGCTCGGCCTGCTTCGGCAGAGATCGGCTTGAGCTAGACATGTGAGCTCAGCTTACCGTGGTCAAGCGTCAGGGTTCGGTGTCCGAGCTTGCTCGGCAGTGCACTGTCAAGACTAGCAATAAGAATGCTGACGCCGACAGCACTGAATTGTTAGAACACGGTTAGAATGTTTCCTGAGAGTTCCGGGTCCAAGTTTCCGGTGGGTTCATCGGCGAGAATTATGTGTGGTCGGTTGACTACTGCTCTTGCGATGCCCACCCGCTGCTGTTCTCCGCCCGACAGGTGAGCCGGTGAATATTTTCCCTTGCGCAGATGCCCGACCTTATCGAGCGCAGTTCTCACTCTGCGTTTAATCTCTCTGTGGGGAAACTCAGCAATTTGCAGGGGCAAAGCCACATTATCAGCCACTGAACGGTCTAAAAGCAGCTGATGATCCTGAAAGACGGCGCCAATTTGCCGGCGATGCAGTGCCAGATCAGATTTCGACAGCCTTTGATGCATTTGCCTGCTACGTATTCACCCCCGCCGCTGGGGGTTTCCAGCGCTAAAACCAGGCGCATAACAGTGCTTTTACCTGCACCGGAATGACCGGCAAGAAAGACCAGCTCGCCCCTAGTAATTTCAAAACTGACTTTGGAAAGCGCCTCCAGCCCCGGGCCATAGTGCATGCTGACGTTTTTGAACTTGATTATGCGTTCTAATCGGAGAACAGCGCGTCGGTAAACTGTTCTGCGTCGAATGGCCGCAGGTCGTCGACTTTTTCGCCCACTCCGATGAACCTGATCGGCAAGCCGAAGCGCTTCGCTAGCGCAAAAACGACGCCCCCCTTGGCCGTTCCGTCAAGTTTGGTAAGGGTGATGCTTGACAGGGTGGTTGCCTTGTTGAAACTTTCTGCCTGATTTAATGCGTTTTGCCCTGTCGTTGCATCGAGTACTAGCATGACCTCTTGAGGAAAGCGTTTATCCTGCTTTTTTAGTACCCGGACGATTTTTTCCAGTTCGATCATCAGATTTTCTCTGGTATGCAGACGTCCGGCTGTATCAGCGATGAGGACATCGATGTTTCTGGCTTTGGCCGCCTGCGCTGCATCGAAAATTACCGAGGCACTGTCTGCCTTGGCCGCCTGCGCTACCACGGGCACGTCATTGCGCTCTCCCCAAGCTTGGAGTTGCTCTACCGCTGCTGCACGGAAGGTGTCTCCTGCAGCGAGCAAAACGCTTCGGCCTTCGGCCTGAAATTTCTTCGCTAATTTGCCGATCGTCGTCGTTTTGCCTACCCCGTTAACGCCAACTACCAACAGCACGAAGGGGATTTCAGACTCAGGAATTTGCAGGGGTTTACTGCTGGGTTTCAGTATCGCCTGTAGCTCTTGTTTGAGGCCAGCTAGAAGAGCCTCGCCGTCACTCAGCTGTTTGCGGTCCAGTTTTTCCCTGAGGCTCCCGATGATCTGGTCAGTGGCCTCGAGACCAATGTCGGCTGAAAGCAGTTGCCCTTCAACGTTATCGAGCACAGTCTGGTCGACAGCCGTCTCTTTCAGCACGAGGGTCTGTACTCCGGCAGTGACGCGACCGCGGGTTTTGGAGAGTCCTTTTTTCAGGCGGGCAAAGATACCGCCCTCTGCAGGGTTGGCGGCCTCCGACGCCGTTACCACTTCTTTTGAGTGGGTTGACTTGCTTCTGCCAAACATATCAGTTGCTTCTGCGGATTCGATAAAAACGCGCTATGCTATCACCACCATTGGATATCTTGCACTCTGGCAGCTATCAAGTGACGGGGGTGCGGATAGATGAGGATTTGCTTATTATCCACTGCAATTCAGTTTCGCTAACACTATGTCTGGTCACAATCAGTTAAGAATTATCGGGGGCAGCCATCGACGCCGGATCATCGGTTTTCCGACCAGCGACGGGATGCGGCCTACCGGTAACCGGATTCGCGAGACTTTGTTTAACTGGCTCGAGCCGGATATTGCCGGCACCAATTGTCTCGATTTATTCGCCGGTAGTGGTGCCCTTGGCTTTGAATCACTGTCGAGAGGCGCTCGGGCAGCAACTCTGCTGGAGACCAATAAAAGCGTTTTCGTGCATTTAAGGCACAACGCAGCCAAACTAGGCTTCACTAACGCCCGGGTTATTCAGTCAGAAGCCCGCCAATGGCTTATCAGTGAAATGGCTAGCGACCTTTTTGACGTTGTTTTTATTGATCCCCCTTTCGCCGAAAAACTGCTTTATGACTGCTGCGCCAGCTTGTCGGGTAGCCAGTTGCTTGCTAAAAATGCAAAAGTCTATCTGGAAAACGATCAGGAAATCGATGGCACAAAACTGCCATCTGGCTGGTC
>PBTW01000060.1 GCA_002729315.1 Gammaproteobacteria bacterium | reverse complement strand
GCCGATGCCAAGCAAGAGACAGGAGAAAATATCTGGTCTGCCCGCGCGAGTAGATCTGACGAACCGTTGTCCGGATGCTTTGCCCTGGCCGTCAGATCCTAAGTTGCCGAGCAGCGGCTATCAGTCATCACCCGGAGCCAACTGCTGCCATTCCCTTTGGACAGTGGGCTGAACAGCGTGTGGCGCCCAGTGCGCCGCTCGCACACAGAAAGATATATTGGCGATGCAGCACCGAAAAAACTGATCTAGCAAGCGCAAATTTTTGCTCGGGCGAACCGTATCCGGCTCCAATTCATTGCCTACAGACTTTTTAGGCGTTCGTCGGAGTAAAAGGCCAGCATCAACTGGTCTTTGATGGAGAGGCGAACGCCCTTGCCTGCGCCAGAAGGACCTACTTCAGCATCGCCGCAATAAGTTCCAAAGACGCGGTCCCAGAAAATTATGTCACAACCGTAGTTGGAATCTGCTTGGCGGCGCTCTAACGCATGATGACAATGATGCTGTTGCGCTGTAGCGAAAAACCAGTCCCACACAGGCATTGATACCATGGGCAGGTTGGCGTGGTTAAACTTGCCGTTCCACATGCCAAAAGCCGCTGAAACGATAAACACCTCATCGCTGGCGCCAAAAAGGGCCAAAGCCATTGGTGTGCCCAAGCCGAGCGCCAGATATTCAAGCGGATGGGTTCGGTTGCCACGCATGGCGCTCATCTTGTTCAGGTGGTGGTGCGTCGCATGTATGCGCCACCAAAACAGTGACTCATGCTGAATCCGATGAAGCCAGTAGTAGAAGAAGCTGGAAGTGAATCGGATAACCAGCATGGCGCCTATTAGGCCAAGTACTGTGTTTGGCTGAAACTCAATCTGCAGCGGAGACATGTCGCGCAGGGCGAGAAAGCCGTCGGATACGGGTGTGCGATACAGGTCGGAGATGATGGGTCCCCAAAGTAACCCACCTGAGGCCATCCAGAACACGTCTTCCGCCATTTCGTCTGGCTTGAGCAGCCAGGACTGCTTCTTGGCCCAAAAGCGCTCGGCAATTAGGAGAAGGGGCGTGGCGGACACTGCGACTAACAGTGTCCAAACTCGGTAGTATTCTCCGCCCCACTCATTAACCACCATGGCAGCGACCAGCAACACGGATCCGGCAACCAAAAGAGGCTGGGGCAACGCCCACAGGATGGATTTTTTGTTCCAAGTCACCTTGCTGCCTTCAGTGACGATTCCCTCCTCGGTACGTACAATCGGCTTACCTGAGGGACCGGTCTCGGGAGCTGTGTGGTCCACTGGGCTAATAAGGTTGAACGGATTTATGGATTGATCAGTCATTTTGGCTGCTCCTGAGCTTTTGGCTGATGGCTGGGACAAAAACGTTGGTCATAATGAATTTAGCGGATAAACTAGCAGGCTTTTTTTCTGCTGCAGGTGCCAGTGATTGACCATTTCACTTGTTCACGTTCGATCTTTGGCGTGACTATGTAACTCACGCCGTCTAAGTCGGACCCATCGTTTTTCCAGGTTGCTATGATCTGGCCATTTATCACGGAGATGCCGTGGGTCTCACTTGATGCAAGCACTTCGTCGGGTAATTCGGCCACGCCGCTATTAAAACTTTCCAGATCGATGTCGGAGGCCGAAAGAATCGCAATCTCGATAGTGTCTTTGAACGGCTCAACCATGGCAGTGAGCTCGTCGAAGCGAAACTCCATGTTTACGTCCTCATAGCGGTCAACGTTCCTCACTACATAAATTACGGTAAGCATAAAAATAACGCCCGCGAAGGCGAATCGGGTCAGCTTCTGTTGGTCGGGCGGAGCTCCGTTAATCGCCTTCGGTTGCTTGATCGGGTTGAATAGCTCCTTGGAGTCAGGCGTCCGGCTTGTGTGTTGAACTGACATGTTATCTATCATTTCAGCCTGCATTGGTGCCGGGGTTGGTCCGCAGTTGGTTGGGTTCTGACTTAAAGTAGCTGCCGCCTGGATCGCCGAGGGTTTGTCAGTTGTAAAGCCGGCAGGTTTCTCGCCTACGCCGTCACCAAGCCCCAGAGCGCCCAGTTGTGCCACACCCCAGGCCATCAAGACCACGACCAGCGCACCGATAATCTTGTTTTGGCCTTCAAATTCCAGATAGCCCCAAATGGGAATACAGACGGTGATTAGTGCAAAACCCGTAACGAGAGGGGGAATTTCTCGCCCACCAATTTTTACGGTGCTTTTCAGATTGATTCTTGAAAGGAGGGCTTCAAACTTGCCGACCAGATTGTTCCAAATTTCCATACTACCTGCGCCTCATCTTGAGGCAAGAAAATGCAAACCGCACCGATGCCGTGCAATTAATCGCAATAGGGGGTCAGTTTGTGGTTAAATGGCACGACTCCGTAGATACAGCAATAAGTGTGCCGGGTCGCGTTATTAGACCAGTCAGTCCGTCTGGAGTCATGGTTAGTCCCCCGTGATGCAAACTGAAGCCAGTTATGAAACAGGCGATTCACCGGTCTTCAGAGACACGCTAAATTAACGGCTCCTGTCGAAGACGCACATCAAGATGGCGGGAGGCAATCTTTAGGTAAACGCATCGTTTCGATGCAGTAGCGTTTAACAAGACAGCTGGACTCTGAGAAGGCGTCCGTAGCGATAAGAAATTTGACGAGCGACTGTGGTCTGGGTTCGAAAGTTGCATAGTTGTAGGTATCCCCGACAGGGCCCACGATTCTCGTGGTGATAACAGGAGCACGCCGAATGACAAAACCGCTGACACTGCACCGGCAGGATGGGCTCACAACCTCTGAGATGGTTGTCTATCCCATGATCGTGGTGCTGCTAATAGGTGTTGCTTTTGGCTTTTACCACAACTCAAGGATTGAAGCCGCTGTTTCTGCTGCAGTTAAACTCGGGATGGAGCAACAAGAGATCATTGAAACGTATTTTGATCGCTACGGTGAGATGCCGCAGTCAGAAGCTGACCTTGAGATGGATGCTTTTGCTCCCGAAGGCATCCTCATTGGTATGGACTACCAGGCCGGAGAATTCGGGGTACCTGCTGCTGATAAGCTACGCACGGGTACACTCAAAGCCCTAGTAGACATGACAGAATTCGGCACACGATTTGAAAACACCAAATCCGGCTTTCTGCTAATCGCGCGAGCACAGGAAGACGATTCCATCATCTGGGACTGTATCGCGGATCTGGTCACAGTGGATGCCCTCGGCAAGCGTTATCTGCCAGAGACCTGTAGTTCTGGGGAAGAAGACGAAGATGGGCGGGAGAACGTTGTCGGCGATGAGCTGGACGAATGACGAGGAAGGGAGACTCCGCGCGTGTCATTCTGCTTAATTGACTTGAAGAATCAATCTACTCCAACCGCTCCAGCTCCAGGACGCCTTGGGTCTGAGTATCCATAGAATACCCCGTCCCGCCACATCACTGTCTGCAAGCTTCCCATGCCGGCACTGCGCTGGCTGAAATTAATATTCTGCCCCCGGTCAATCAATCGCGAGACAGTGTCTGGACTGATGCCGCTCTCAATTTCCAAGACATCAGGCTTCCATTGATGATGGATGCGAGGCGCTACCGCTGCATCAGCGATATTCATTCCAAACTCGACGACATTGAGAACCATCTGCATATTTGCACTNATGATTTTGGATCCNCCNGGGCTCCCNGTCATCANGANCGGTTGNCCGTTTNTGGAAACCAATACCGGTGACATNGANCTGACNGGGCGTCGNTTTGGNCGAATCANATTNTNNTCGCTGCCCATNAAGCCNAAAGCATCGGGNATATCGGAGCGCAGCGTNAAGTTACCCATNTTGTTGTTCATGAGTATCCCNGTNCCTTCAATCACNACNCCTGAACCNAAGGNAAACATNAGNGTATANGTNTTGCCAACCATGTTGCCNTCATCGTCNACCACNGAATAGTGAGTGGTTTCATCACTTTCATAGATNGANAGCTNNCCCGGCGCNATTTCATCNGATGTTAAAGCGCGCTCCATNGANATTTNAGCGGCGATGTCACTGGCATATTNTTTACTNNTTAGNATTTCTGTNGGNANTTCNACAAAGTCAGGNTCACCGAGATATTTGCTGCGGTCNGCNTAGGANAACTTCATNGCTTCNGCCATGATGTGCAGNGNNTCGGCGCTTNCTGGGCCCATTTTTGCNAGNGGGAANTTCTCNAGNATGTTCAGCATTTGGATGACGTGNGTNCCNCCAGANCTNGGTGCAGGCATGGCNGCGATTTCGTANCCTCGAAACGANCCTCGGACTGGCTCGCGTTCAACNANTTNNTAGTCTGCCAGNTCNTGCATGGTNATNAGNCCNTTATGCGCTTCCATGTCGGCGACAATTTTCTTGGCGACACTACCACTATAGAATGCTTCGATGCCATGCTCAGCAATTTCTGAGAGTGTCCACGCTAGGTCGGGCTGTTTCCACAGTTCGCCGACTTCGTAGTTAGAACCATCGGGCTTATAGAATTTACGCAGGCTAGCGGGATTGTTCTTGAGGCGCTGGCTGCGGGCTAGATCAGCGGCAAGATCATAAGTAACTTCAATGCCGTCCCGGGCCAATCTGATGGCGGGCTCAAGTACTTCAGCGAGCGTCATGGAGCCATAGTTCTCTACGATGTGTGCTAACCCAGCAACTGAGCCTGGGACAGCTGAAGATTTGTGAGAGAAGCGGTAGGTTTGATCGAGTACAACGTTGCCATTTTCATCAAAAAACATATCCTGACGTGCGGCAGACGGCGCGGTTTCACGAAAATCAATAGCAATGGTCCTATTCAGTGCGGCTACGTGTACCAGCATGAAACCGCCGCCGCCGATGTTGCCGGCTCTAGGCAGCGTGACTGCTAGAGCGAAGCCCAGTGCAGCACCAGCGTCGATGGCGTTGCCACCCTTGGCTAAGATATCAGCTGCGATCTCGCTAGATAATTGATTGTGGCTGGCGACCATACCTCGACTGCCCATGACCGGATGATTGATCGCACTATATTCGAACAGTGGTTGTGAATCCGGTTGTCGCGCAGTGACCGCAGCTGAGGTGAGGACTGCTGTAAGTGTAGACAGCGTGTAAATACCGACGATGGTGTAATGTAAGTATTTCCTCAACATGACTCTGTCTCCGAAGTTGTATTGATCAACTAATTGACTATTTCTGGCTTACTGAAAAAGAAGTGCCGTGATAATTCGCAATCCTAACATTGCTATAGCGCTGTGCTTGCCTGCCACTAAGCGTCAAAAAAGTTACTTCAACATCAACGGTTTCGATGTTCGGCAAACCAAAATGTACCGGTAGGTTGCTATGGCTATTGTAACCATCACCGGTAGTGACCAAGCGTAATCCGAGCAGTTGACCCTGCTGATTGAAGATCCGCACCTCAGCACCTGCGCGATTCATTACGCCTCGATGATCGCTTACGCTAACTGCAAGAGAAGCGGTTCGTAGATCATCATGCAATTCATTTCTTACCATCGGGTGACGTCCGGCGATATTGTAGCCCTCAGTCAGTGAAAGGTCCAAGTCGCCATCCGCGTCAAAGTCAGCCCATTGCACGCCGTGATCGGCGCCACTGAGGGCAGTCTTTTCGATATCCAATTCTTTAAAGGATTCACCTAAATTCTGGAACAGTCGATCATGTGGAGTTCGCAGACCATCATTGTCATGGTAACCTGCAACGAATAGATCAATCCTGCCATCATTGTCAAAGTCACCCCAACTTGCGCCGACCATGTGATCGTTGCCTGTTATACCCATAGCGCTGCTCACTTCGATGAACGCACCATCGCCGGTATTGCGATANAATTTGTTGATCCCATAGGTAGCAACGAAGAGGTCTAAATGGCCATCGTTGTTGAAGTCGGCGACACTGCAATCAACTCCGCCATCGCCGCGGCCTCGTGGTCCGCCCTCCATCTCAAGCTGCCCGGCCACATCTGTAAAGCCCCTGCCATTATTGCGGTATAGCGCGTCTTTGCCGGTTCCCTGATTGGCTAAAAAAAGGTCCAGCAAACCGTCCTGATTGTAATCAAACCAGCAAGCGCCGACTGTGGCTCGCGGATCATCAATACCTAGTTCTGAGCCGACTTCGACAAATTTTCCTGCCATGTTGCGGAATAGCAGATTAGTGCCGACTCTGTCTGCAACAAACAGATCAAGAGTGCCGTTGTTGTCATAGTCGATCCAACTAATCTGTCGAGTACTGACTTCAGGAGTGCCTACCGAAAATTCAGTAGTAACTTCTGTGAAACCTTGAGACTTTTCGTTATGAAACAGTTCGTTTCCCTGGCGGTTGCTGCCGATGTATAGGTCCAGGTACCCGTCGCCATCATAATCTCCCCATGCAACAGCTCGTCTTTCCTTACCGCCAGTAGGTAAACCTAGTTCTGGCCCAACATTGGTGAATCCACCCAATTCATTGTTATAGAGCCTGACGTCGCCGTTTTTGAACACCACTATCAAATCTAGGTCGCCGTCATTATCGTAATCGCCCCAGGCATTGGACAAGGACATGTTGCCGCCAAAGGTGTCAGGCTGAATGCGCGAAAAATTAAGTGAGTTTGTTTGCGCTGGTGTATCAACCGTGCTCAGACAGAGCGCGGCGACAGAGAGTGAATGAGCGAGGCGAGTCAAATTTTTCATAGAAGTCAGATTACGGAATTTATACATAATATTAGATAGCTATCTACACACTAGTCACCCAGTGAGCCTGCAGCTATGACTACAACCGACAGTATTCGCCCCAAGGCGTTTTTACTACAAAACAAGCAGGGAAAATTATCAATTCCAAAGTTGTCGGGTTCAAAAATGGGTTGTGTAGGGTAATTACTGAAGACTCTAACCCAAGTTCCCTAATCGAAGTTCCAGGCGTCGATGAACGAACGCGAGCGAGAGCTTTTCATTATCTCAGTTGCCCGTTCGACCAGTGTTGCATTTTTCGCGGCAAGATCTACGGACTCTCCGGGATCATTATCTAGGTCATACAATTCGAAAGCAGCCTCTGTGCCGGAATTTTCACTATATAATCGTACTGCTTTCCAACTCTTGGAGAAATCATCCAAAAACCTGACTGCTTGGGTGTGGCCCCCTCGTGTATTGTGGAATTCCCAGTAAAGACTCTGGTGCTGTTCTTGCCCTTCTTCCTGCAACAGGGCTGGCAAGAAAGAAAGCCCATCATTTTTCGGTGGTTCTGTGCCTGCGAGCTCGGCGAGTGTCGGCATAAGGTCCCAGAATGCTGACACGTGATCGCTACGGCTCCCTGGTTGAATTCTGCCAGGCCAACGTGCCAGAGTAGGCATCCGGATGCCACCCTCATACAGATCGCGCTTATAGCCGCGATAAATGCTATTTGAGTCGAAGAACTCCATGTCGCCACCCCCCTCTGGAGTAGGTCCATTATCACTACTAAAAATGATCAAGGTGTTGTCACTGATTCCTAATTCTTCAAGTCGGTCCATTATTTCTCCAACGCTACGGTCAATATTAGAAATCATGGCTGCTCTCGCGGCCCGTGGTCTTGGGTGCGGTAAATAATTCCGGATTGCAGTGTAGGGAGTTTCATCAAACGTTGAATAAGTCGCCAAATCTCCATCCGGAACTTGCAACGCAGCATGAGGGGAAGCATACGCGAGATACAGAAAAAAGGGTCGATCGTCGGTTGTTTCGATAAACTCTAGGGCGGCACCGTTTAATCTAGTATGTGCATAGTCTTCCCTCTGGTAGGGTTTATAACTCGCCTCATCGTAGGGGTCGGCGTTAGCGGGCAAACTCTGGTGGGGATACAAAAACGCATTCTCAAGAGGATAGCGTTCTTCGTTCTCCCAAAGGTGAGTCGGATAATGATTGTGAGCCTGCTTTTGGTCCAGGTAACCCAAGAAATAATCGAACCCGTGCTTGTTTGGCACGCCATATGAACCCGGGCCGCCGAGGCCCCACTTTCCCACTAGTCCAGTGCGATAGCCTGCGTCTTTTAGCATGGTAGCAACCGTAGCCGTCCCAGGGTTTAAGGGCATCTGGCCAAATTCTTCTTCATCGGTAAATCCGCCTAATTCGAAATTTCCCCTAATCTGTGAGTGTCCAGAGTGGAGGCCTGTCATTAGGGACGCCCTAGATGGTGCGCAGACAGTATTCCCAGCGTAGTGCTGAGTCAGCAACATGCCTTCACGCATCATACGGTTCAGGTTTGGAGTCCTGATGTGTTGTTGACCAAACGGCTCAATATCACCGATGCCTAAATCGTCGGCTAGGATATAAACAATATTCGGTCGGGACCCCTCAGCACTATCGATAGGAGACCGTGCAGAAGTTATTTGGGTGTATTTAAAAAGGCAAAAGCAAAACAGCAAAAGAGCAGCCACTTGCTTTGTGGTTTTCGCTCTGTAAGAAGATTTAATGCTCATTGTTTAATAGAGTTTAACGATTTAGATGATCCAGGCGCAGAGTCAAATTGGATTGCCCATTGGATAGCCACTGTGACGGAAAAATATCCGAGCTGACCTCAATCTGGTGGCCGTGAAAGTCCTGAAGCAAAACAATAGTATTAAGAATCAACACCGCTTCCATTTCATTATTGGCGGTCCGCAGCGCTTCAATGAGATAAGGCGCCGGATTCTCTGCCTGGACTAGGCCAAGAAATTCGGCAGCGCGCAACCGTACCAGATTTTCTCTGTCTTCGGTTGCTATTCGCCGAGCAGTCTCGATAAAGGTATGCGCTTCTTCTCTAAAACTGCTTAAGACTATCAGCCCCCAATACCGCATCCAGGGATCTTCTGATTCCAGAGCAATTGCGATATCTGCTGCAACATCATCGAATGACTGCAAACTCAAGTCCGCGATATCAACTAAACTTGCTATACGAGCACTGTTCTGCCGTCCGAATGAGACTGGGTCATCAAAGGCTTCAGTGAATAGCATGCTTTCAGGAAACATACTTAGGTCATTGATAGATTTAACACGGCTGTTTAATTTCTGTCGCATCTCAGATAGTACGCCAGCGTAAGCAGGATCCTTCGCGAGATTTGTGGTTTCAAATGGATCATCGCTAAGATCAAATAACTGCTCTGCAGGGCGTGGTTCAAAAAACTGCTTTTGAGTTGCGTCAAGCGAGCCAGCCCGATACAAGTCCCACCATTCAGCATACGCGAGCATGCGATACCGGTACTCGTTGAACAGAGCGTCGACATTGAAGGGCTGATAATTGCGGATATACTTTAAGTTTCCTTTGCGCAATGCCCTTACATGATCGATTTTCTCATCGAATCGATCGGCATAGCTAAAGACTTCATTTCGGCGATTAACTTCCTCCATGCTTACCCCGGTGCCGAGAAAAGGTCTGCCGTCCATGTGCGGTGGTATGTCTATCCCAGCCAAATTCAGAATCGTTGGTGCGAAATCAATGAAGCTAACAAACCCTTCGATGCGCGAGCCATATTCTGCATCGACTAAGTGCTTCCAATTTTTCGGCACATAAATTACCAAAGGGACGTGCAGGCCATTTTCATAGGCGTATCCCTTTCCTCTAGGAAGAACTCCGCCATGATCTCCGAAATAGAAAATGAACGTGTCATCCAGTACGCCGTCTTCCTCCAACATTGCAATATAATCTGCAAAATAGTTGTCCACGCGAACATGATTATCTAGATAACGCGCGTGGGTATAACGAAAAGTTGGTGTGTCAGGGAAGTACGGAAACAAGGTGACTGAGTCTGATGGAGTTTTATTCGCCGTCATATTCATTTCTTCTCTGGAGAAATGCAAACTACTTTCGTGAGTCAAAGCAGTGTTCTGAACGTGCATAAACGGCTGTCCAGCTTGTCGATTACGCCAAATTGCATTGGGAGACGAATCATCCCAGCCTCCGTCAGTAACTACATTGTAGTCGGTTTTGCTATTGTTGCTTGTGTAATATCCAGCCTGTTGTAAATACCAAGGATACATCCTCCCGTTATCGGGCATAGGGACTAATTTTGAGCGACGATGGTATTGAGTTCCAATGCGCGGCGCATGCGCACCCGCGAGTAGGGTAGTTCGTGCAACTGAACAAACCGGTGCATTAGAAAAAGCATGTTCGAAGATTAAGCCGTGCTCGGCCAAGCCTTCGATTGCCGGCATTGAAATACCAGCTTCGCTGTATATACGGCTGAAGTGGACCGAATTGTCTTCGGACGTAAGCCATACAAAATTTGGGAGATCCGCTGCATCTGAGCTATGGAAGGAGAGCAGTAGGCCCGCCACTGAGGATATAAATGTTATTATTCTCATGTTTTGCGATCATAAATGGGGTAACTCTGAAAATACAGTATTGAGAAAGGGCGCGGCGCCAATGCGTATTTACTGAGGCCCGAGGATGGCTACATGGTCAACCAAACACGTAAGCGAAATCTCAAAATGCTTTAAAAGGTATGTGGATTCAATTGCTCATCGAATTGGGACCGATTCCGTTCAAGCCGATATCGCATAAAGGCTGCTTTCGCCGAATAAGAGCGAGCTTACGGCGACAAGGAGCGATATGTCTTTAGCTGCACAGCCTATCGGCTTAGCTTTCATCTTCTTTTATTTCAACCGCAATTTGATCTTCCTCAACGATGTCACCTTCCTTTATGTGTATGGCAACTACCTCGCCCTTTTTGACGGCCTCGTAGGGAACTTCCATTTTCATTACCTCCAAAACAAACATGGTTGTTCCAACATCCACAAAGTCTCCTACATTAACCAAAATTTTCCATACGCTACCAGCTGTTTCAAGTGTTACCTTGGTCATATTTTCTATCCAAAAATAAAGCTTTAGGGTCGTATATAAAATTGTGCGGAGCCCAAAAGTGCCGGCAGAAGCGGCACAACCCTCTCGACCCAACGACAAAGTTCAAATCTAGTTTCTGCTGGATTAATAAGATCATGAACACTAAACGCTTCTGACCTTGGGAAGGGAGACTGCCTAGCAGCAAATTCCATCTCCAATTCGCGACGCCTAGCATCAGGGTCCGGCGCCGCGGCAATGTCTTTTTGAAAAGCTACTGCCACTCCGCCTTCCACCGGCAGTGGCCCGCTTTCAGCAGATGGCCAAGCGAGTACAAAACCTCCTGGTCCGTAGTGTGCGGCTTGCGCAACACCAAAAGATCTGCGAATCATAACAGAAGCCCATGGAACAGTTGTCATTGCGGCGGTCAAAACTGCTGCGGTGCCATGTCTTATTGTGGCCTCTTTTTCTGCCTGACTTCCAATCATAAACCCTGGCTCGTCAACTAAAGCAATAATCGGAAGGCGGAACAATTCGCACAATTCCATGAACCGGCGCGCCTTGTTAGCACCGTCTGCCGTCATAGAGCCGGCGAGAAATTTACAGTTGTTCGCCCAGACACCGACAGGTTGCCCATTCAACCTCGCAAGTCCTGTGATTTGGGATCGGCCGTAGCCGTTTCCTATCTCAAAGAAACTAGTGCGATCCATGATGCTGTTGATAACAAGTCGCATGTCGAAAGACTTTCTTCGATCGCGAGGAACTATGGAGGCGAGCGTTTGATCTTTACGGTCTACAGGATCCTCACAATTTAACCTTGGGGCAAGTTCATATATGTTATCCGGCATGAAGGAGAGAAATCTTTTTATCTCCGTCAAGCACGCTATCTCATCATCAGCTCCGTTATCTACGGTGCCATTCTTTGTATGAACCCTCCAGCCTCCGAGCTCCTCCTTGCTTTTCTGTTCACCCATCGCGCGTGCGACTACTGCCGGCCCTGCTGTCAATATTTGCGCAGTTGCCTTTGACATTACGGAAAAGTGTGATGCAACGAGCCTACCTGCAGGTAGTCCTGCGACTGATCCTAACGCAGCGGTCGCGACTGGGATAGTCGCCATCGCTTTTGCTACAGATTGGAATCTTGGTGGTGCGTAAACCGGATCTGGTAAACTCGTCGGCTTCCCGCTGCTGCCTCCTACACTGCCTCCTGCTCCTTCATGAAGTCGGACCAGCGGTACTTTAGCTTGAAGTGCGAGATCTTCGGCATAAATGCTTTTTCGCAAGCCTGCTGCGGACGGAGACCCCCCCTTCATCGTGAAGTCTTCGCCCCCTATAACTATCCTTCTACCATCAACCTTGCCGAAACCAACAATGAAATTTGCCGGCTCAAAGTTTGTCAATTCGCCGGACGCATCCCTGCTCGCTGACCCAGCAGAAAGGCCGATTTCCTCAAAGCTATCAGGATCGACTAGTTGAGCAATTCGCTCTCGAACTGTGAGCCGCCCTTTAAGGTGTTGTTTTTCCGTTGCAGATTCGCCACCTTGCAACAGCGCAAGTCGCTTGCGTTTCTCTATTTCTCGGATTTCTTTTTCCCAGCTCATAAGACCGTCCGCAACCACCTAGAAACGAAATTGCAATTAATTTATAAACCTATTTAAGTAACCGGTTTTTACTCAATCTAACTCAGCGTAGCCAGCTGGCGGTCGACGATGGAGAGTTGCCTGCTCAAACGAATAGGCCATTTCTATGAGAGTTCCTTCAGAATATGGCTTTCCAACAATTTGTAAACCCACAGGTAAATGATCCCGCCAGAAACCCATCGGAACCGTTAAAGCTGGGAGTCCAGCATCTGGTGCTAACAATTGGCTATTGTCTCCTGCATACTCTTCAACGCCACGTTCAATATGTGCGGGTGGATTTGACCAGGTTGGAAAGATAATGCCATCGATCTGCGCCGCACTCATTGCCGCAATGACATTCTGGAGAAGCTGACTACGCAAGGGGTTATTGGGCCAAGTCATACACGGCTCCTCCCATTCATCAGGCGGGACCTCCAACGGATACTCCGAGTAAAAAGTTAGACGACTGCGCGCTTCGTCAGAAACCTCATTGCTCTCAAGCAAAAGGTTTACATCCGAGACTGGCTGGTTGCGTAATGTACGCAAATATCGGGCAACGTCGTAGCGAAACCTCGGGCAAAATGGGATAGACTCGCTGAGAAATCTGAAATCCGTGATTGAGAATGGATCAACTACTTCCGCGCCAGCTTTCTCTAAGCTCGCCAAAGCCTCTTCGAAGATTAGTTTGATTTCGGGGTCCGCTCCTTCTTGGTCTACGAGACTTCGAAGTACGCCTAGCCGTTTACCTTGAAGACCATCAGCATTAAGAAACTTTAGATAGGAATCTTCACGTCGATTTGGTTCCGTTAACGGATCGTTGGGGTCAAAGCCCGCGATCACGTCGAACAGCCTCACACCATCTTCCACCGTCCTTGCCATAGGGCCAGCAATGTCACGATCAAAATTTAGGGGAATTACGCCATCTCGACTAGTCAAACCCAAAGTCGAGCGTAATCCGAATAAAGAAAGATGTGAGGATGGCCCTCGGATTGAGTTGCCCGTGTCCGATCCCATACCAGCAACTCCAAAGCTTGCAGCCACTCCGGAAGCAGTTCCACCTGATGAGCCTGCTGGCACATAATTCACATCGTACGCATTAGCTGTGCGGCCATATGAGGAAGAGATACTTTCTCTCGGGCTGAAGGCCCACTCCGCCATATTTGTCTTTGCAAGCACAATCGCACCTGCATCTCTCAGCTTTCGGATCATAAAAGCGTCGTCTTCTGGCACACTGTTCCGCAGTGCAATAGATCCCCCAGAGGTTACCATGTCAGCAGTGTCAAAATTGTCTTTCACGAGGAGCGGGGCACAGAACAGTGGAGGCATCTCGATACCTTTCGCTAAATCGGCATCGATTTCATCCGCACGGCGCAAAGCTTTAGAATTTGTTTCGGTAATTGCGTTGATACCAGCTGGCTGGTCATAAGTCGCAATTCTATTGAAATAGCCTTGTACGACATCCCGACAGGTGAAATTACCAGCCCTCAGTGATTCTTGTAATTTAGCAATCGTAGCTTCAACTAAACGCGGTGCTTGCCTCATTTTTGCGGTCAAATCAGCGCTGCTCGCGCTCACCTCTGATATGGAGTTTTGAGTTTGATCATTACAAGATGGGAAGGTGAGCATGAGAAGGCAAATGCTTCTACAGTAAGTCTTGTATCGAATTCGTTGCTTGTTCGCCATAACTAGAAAACTGATTGTTTAAGTAAATTTGGATTTAACGTATCAGGTATGGTATCAGAGAGCCTCGCTGTATGAGTAGATGGTGACAACGGCTACTACTGAAAAAATTTTAAATGCACTAGCTAATAGCGGGCACGTGCCACAGGTTGAGGCGACACGACAGAAACTGCATCCTAGGGAGCGGCGTAGGGTGATTCCCATTGTAAGGGGATTCGGCGACTTTTAAGTACCCTCAAGAGTCATCGTTATAACCTGCTTTTGCGAGAGCCGACATAAAAAAGCGGCTTTCCGAATCCAAGTTCCCTATTAAATGGCCGGTCTTCATATCGTGAAGCGCGGCGGCGAATTCATCCAATTAATACAAAAGCGTGACCGAAAGCTGCTCGGGCTCAGCATAGTATTAGGTATTCTAGGAGCAATGCGTTCGTAAAAACTCGGCGCCCATTAACTTCCGGGGGCTGCCAAGCGGCGTGTAATCCGAGTAACAGGTGACCAGCGGGCGCGGTCTGACCAAGCGAAGCAAAGTAAACAAGTGATACAGCATCAAACTGAAAAACACGATAAGAAATACAACAAATGATCTGTTGTCATCCTATTGGTCTTTGATACCTATCATTGACCTTGATTTGAAGGCCTTCTCATCCAGTTCTTTGACCAGCTTGGCTGGCAGATACCAAATCTTAACGCGTACCTTGATCATCTTGTACGTGTCGTCAGGCATCACACGGGGCCTCAGGTTTTCATTTTCAAGTTCTTTCAGCGATTGCAGGGCTTTCTGGATAAGTTTCACCATAAAATAGGTATTTTGACGGATCTGCTCAATTACGAACTTATGCGCTAGTATTGCGTTTACCGCGGATATTTAATTAGTTTTTTGTAATCGGAGTTTCGGAAGGTTACTACAAGTTGGTGCCCCCGGCAGACACTGATAGATCAGTAAACACAGGCCTTTCAGACACATCTCGCGTCTATTCCACCAACAACCCGCCACTGTCGGATATTTTGGTTGCCTTTTGACCAGTGTTGCTCTCCAGTTTCGTATAGGCAGCGCCTTGATATTTAGCAAGCGGGATGCCGATTCGTCCATCGAAATTTTTATAGGAAAAATCCCCAGCCCAGCCGTTATTTCCGCAGAGAAGTGAAGCGGTTGAGGAACAAGGGGCAGGAACTAAAGCTGCTGAATATTGTTACTTCAAGGCTTACAGACTTGTTGGTGTATCAGGGAGAAAATAAGAAAGCGGCATATCCTCAACCCACATTAAAGAGTATGCCGCTCAAAAACTTCTGTTATCAAAAAGTAGAGAACCGAGCCCATCAGAAAACTCACGCCCTCCTAAAGTCTATCGGTATCTCAGTTCTTTTCTTTACCTGTGCAGGTAGTAAATGCTACTTCTATCTGCTCTATACCGTCCGTCTGTAAGACTCAGGAAACGTGCTGTCACTTTGAGAAGCTGATACGTTTGAATCTGCCGATTAGCCCTTGCTTCAACAAAGTCAACTTCTTAACTGGTGTGCCGGATCGTCTTGTTGTTAACCCATATCGGTAGTAGGTGAGGCGGCTTTTTAAGGTGCTGACCTCCTCATGTCGAAAAACTTTAAGAGATACGTAATAAATGCCCGTTTTACAAAACTAGCCAAAGGCATGTCTTTCGGTTCTCGAGTAATGATCTGCATACAGAAGAACTCACGCCAGTTACTCCAACCATCTTCAGAAGCTAGGATATCAACTGCTCGCCAGTATTCACGCTCCAAACGCAGAAAAATGCGACTATTTTCTGGTCCAATTTGACGCATTAGGCGCTTTTTTGGCATTGTTTAATGCCCCTGTCTCACTTTTTTCGTGGGATAGTTAATCCGTCAATATTAAGAAAGTTCATAGCGATTGGAATACATCATAAGCTGCCTGCGCGCAAATTTATGTTAACTGATCAACTTCTTAAATACCGTAAGCCGATTGCGATGGAGGTTGCAGAAAAACCCATTCCCGCCAGGCTCAAAAGGACTACCACGAGATCCCAGAGTGGCCGGCGAGTCCACAGGATTTGAAAGTCCAAGCTATGTAATCCATTGAATAACCATCTTTCTCGACGGCTCGCGTCAGTCACACGACTTATTGGCAGGCCCGTTCGCGAATCAATGTGATACCAAGTCGATTCACTATCATCGAAGCGTGCGCGAAAAATGGGCAACGGACGAAAGTTATTGTGCCGCGCGTAGTAATAATCATCGAAGTCGTCAATCAGGTCGACCGACAACAAGCGATTGTCCGGAAGCAGTTGCGAGGCTGCTTTTTTTATTAGGTCGACCAAATCAAGATTACCCTCATTATCTGATTCATTAAAAACGGCTTTGCGGTCTCCATTCTCATAGTGCGTTATTAAGTAGGGCACGCTATCGATGTAATGCCATGTTACTTCCTTTAATGGCGAATTTGACTGCTCCGAACGCAATGGAAGTCCCGGAATTGAAGAAAGCCGGAAACTCGATTGCCCGGTATAATTTGAAATCTGGTCCTGTGCCGACGAGTTGGATTGGAATACACCCCAAGGCCCCATAGACATCAATCCGCTGAACATAAAGGTCGAGACAAATATCACGGATAGCAATCCGGAAATGTGGTGCCACCACATCCAGCCAGAATATGGAGACGCACTTGTGCCTTTAAACTTTTTGAATGGCCGAAGTCTCAGTATTCCAATTATTGTGCCTGTGAGTATAGAAAATAGCCCTAGGATAGAAAGATAGACAATCACATCTCTCCATAATGCATTGTGCTTGCGGAGTTGGTATGGATAAATCCAATGTATGGTAGAGCCAAGCCAATTCCAAAATCGCTCTCGTCGGTTTGTATCCCGAACCACTTGACCTGTGAGGCTTGATATATAGAGCGACGTACCTTTTTGGTCACCCAAAGAGACTTTATGCAGGGGTCTATGTTTGTTTAATGAAGAGGTAACAGTCCACT
>PBTW01000059.1 GCA_002729315.1 Gammaproteobacteria bacterium | reverse complement strand
AAAATCCAGCTGAACAGATTTGCTGCCATTCGCACATTGCAGGATGACTGGGGAGGCAGCTGCCTTCTGAAGGGCAGTGGCTCTTTGATTTCAAACGCTGTGGAGCCCAATCTGATAGAGCTGTGCTCCGAGGGCAATGCAGGTATGGCCACAGCAGGCATGGGTGATATCCTGACAGGCGTGATAGCAGCGCTTCTTGCTCAGGGACTGCCCCCTGCCCAAGCGCTCTCATATGCTGTCTGCATTCATGGGGAAGCTGCAGATTTATGTGCTGGCGTGTCCGGTCAGAAAGGGCTGTTGGCGACAGATCTATTGTCCCAGATTCGCTATCTGATCAATATTGACCGGGTAGACGGTTTTGAATTCGAGACCGGATATGTCTGAATCCTACGTGTGTAAGGCGATTGCTGAGTCGGAAACAATTGCGATGGGTACCTGTCTTGCGAGGGCTACCTTTCAAGACACTGACCTCCGACTAGAGTCAATAAACGAGCCAGGCTGTCTGAGCAAAGGCGCTGTGATTTTCCTGCAAGGCGATCTGGGCGCAGGCAAGACAACTTTTGCCCGAGGATTCCTGCGTGGGTACGGTTTTCAGGGTGCGGTGAAGAGTCCCACCTACACTATCGTTGAACCCTACGAATTCAAGCACTGCAGCATTTTCCATTTCGATCTTTACCGATTGAGCACGCCGGAAGAAGCGGCGTATCTCGGGATTGAGGAATATTTCAGGGAGGAGACAATTTGCCTGGTGGAATGGCCGGAACGGGGCAGAGACTGGTTGCCGCTTCCTGACCTCACGATTACCCTCAGCGCATCAAGGAAAGGCAGGGAGTGTAGCTGGCAGGGGCATACGCCTAAAGGATGTAAAGCTGCCGAAAGATTGTGGGAATTCCGCCGAAACTTATAGACAACGCTTCTTGGGTTCATTGCGACCTGATTGCAGCAAACTTGGGTGAGATGAGCGCTGGAATCACTTTTACAGTCTGCTTAGAATTTATCAGCCATGGAAGTAAGCACAATCATTAGATATATCCAGTTACTTATTTTGGGATCATTCGGCATCGGCCTGCAGGCGGCTGAGGTCATCGACTTGCGTATGTGGCGGGCTCCAGATCACACTCGCCTCGTTCTCGATCTAAGCGATTCGGTCGAATACAGCAGCTTTCTTTTAGAGGACCCACACCGCCTCGTTGTCGACATCAAGTCTTCGTTTACTTATCTCAGCTTTAACGGTTTGGACTTTACCGACAGCTCCATCTCGGGAATCCGCAGTGGAGTCCGAAATGGTGATTCACTGCGGATAGTGTTTGATCTGACCAGCGCCGTTGTGCCAAATGCCTTCAGCTTGGCGCCCAACAGCGAATTCGGCGAGCGTTTGGTACTGGACCTATATGACAAAACGGGCAGTCCGCAGAGCCAGAGCGCTGAGCCGCCGGCAACCCGGGTGGAAACAGGGGCACGTCGTGACATAGTCATTGCAATCTCAGCGGGTCACGGGGGAGAGGATCCTGGGTCTATCGGCTATGACGGAAGGATTAAGGAAAAGAACATTACGCTGGCTATATCGCAGGCACTGTACGAATGTCTGGAAAAATTACCCGGCTATAAGCCGGTGATGATCAGAGAAGGCGACTATTACGTCGAACTGAAGCGTCGACCTGAAATAGCACGCCGGAACCGCGCTGATCTGTTTATTGCCATTCATGCAGACTGGTATCGCAACAGTCGTGCGCGGGGGGTGACTGTGTACGCACTGTCTGGCGATCGTGCCGACCGCGAAAATTCTGCAAGAGTGGCCGAGAAAGAGAACAGCTCTGATTTGCTGGGTGGCGTTGGCGGTGACCTGGCTTTGGGAGAGCTTGATGACGACGTCGCTTTGACTCTGGTCTCTCTGCAAATGGCATGGAGTATGGAGCAGAGTCTGATAGCAGGCACCAGCATCTTGGACAGCCTGGCCGGGGTTACCCGCATCCGCAAAAATAAAGTGCAGCATGCATCACTTCAGGTGCTCAACTCGCCTGACATTCCCTCCATTCTTATTGAAACGGGTTATCTGACCAATCCCGAGGAAGCCCTGCGGCTGAGTAACAGGAATTTTCAGGAAAGAATGGCTCTCGCGATTGCAGATGGCGTAACCAGTTACTTCTATGAAGCGCCGCCGGTCGGCACTCTGGTCGCTTGGCATAAAGAAAACGGCGTTATACCGAAGTCTCTCACGGTCAAGCGTGGCGACACTCTGTCTGAAATCGCTGAGCAATTTGGACTCACTGTTACCGAACTCAAGTCGATTAATGGCTTGCAGGGCAATACGATTCAGATTGGTCAGGTGCTTGAACTTCCGGGGAATGACTCCCCGCTTACTTCTGAACACAAAATTCAGCGGGGTGAAACCCTCTCCGAGATTGCGCAATTTTACCGGGTAAGTCTCGCTGACCTGAGGGCAGCCAACAACTTGCGTGGTGATCGCATCTTGATTGGGCAAAAACTGATCATTCCGCCAGTCCGATAATCATCGTCCCGGTCATCCTTGATACAGTCTCCGCATTCCCTGCTGCAGCTTAGTGCTACAATCGGCACTCTATATCGGATAGTCGAGTATGAATCGAATCAACCTACTAAGTCAGCGTCTGGCGAACCAAATTGCTGCTGGAGAGGTAGTAGAGCGTCCTGCTTCTGTGGTGAAGGAGCTGTTGGAGAATAGCCTTGACTCTGAGGCTACCCGTCTTGAGATCGATATCGAGCAGGGTGGGGTCAAGTTGATCCGGATCCGGGACAACGGTGCAGGGATTTTGAAAGAAGATCTCCCGCTGGCGCTGAGCAGGCATGCCACCAGCAAGATTCGTGAATTGACAGATCTGGAGACAATTACCAGTTTGGGTTTTCGAGGCGAAGCTTTGGCCAGTATCAGTTCTGTCTCTCGATTGACTCTGCAATCCCGGGCGCAACTGGCGGAGGACGAGCTCGCTTGGCAGGTGCAAGCTGAAGGTCAAGAGATGATGGCAGAGGTCACTCCTGTGTCTCACCCCCAGGGAACCACTGCTGAAGTCAGAGATCTGTTTTTCAATACGCCCGCCCGCCGAAAGTTCCTTCGCACTGAAAAAACTGAGTTCGCCCGGATTGAAGAAATAGTCAAACGCCTGGCCTTGAGTCGATTCGATGTGCAGTTCACTATTAATCATAATCAAAGAGCCATCCATCATTTACAAGCAGTTCGGAGCGAATTCGAAAAGCAACGACGGGTTTCTCTAGTGTGCGGTCCCGCATTCGTTGAAAAATCAGCGTTGGTGGACGTTGAGCGCGCTGGCCTGCGACTGTGGGGCTGGGTAAGTTTGCCGGCCTTTTCGCGCTCGCAGGCGGATTTGCAGTACTTTTATGTTAATGGGCGAATCATAAGGGACAAGCTGGTTGCGCACGCGGTTAGGCAAGCTTACCGGGATGTGTTGTTCCATGGTAGACATCCTGCATACGTGCTTTATCTTGAGCTGGCCCCTTCTTCGGTCGACGTGAATGTGCATCCCACTAAGCATGAGGTGCGTTTTCGAGACAGTCGTTTGATACATGATTTTCTGTTCAGCGCGCTTCATAAGAGACTGGCAGAGGTGAGGCCTGTTGATCAGATGCCGAAAGACATAGACCCGGTTAATGAGTCTGTACCCGGCGGGCCTAGCATTCATCCTGAAGCGATGCTTCAGATGCAGTCTCAGGATATGCTTTCGCTCAGAGGGCCCGGTACCCCGAATAAATACTCATATCAGCAGCTCCGTGATAGCAGGCAGCAACCGCTCCAGCATGCTGCCGGATTTGCCCACAAGAATGTTCTGGCAGAGCTTTACCAGACCGACGCAGAGATTCCACCGCTTGGATTTGCGCTTGCTCAGCTACATGGGATTTACATTCTGGCCCAGAACAAGGACGGGCTTATCGTCGTTGATATGCATGCTGCCCATGAACGTATCACCTACGAAAGAATGAAAACTGCGGCTTCGGCTGAGCAGCTGAAGATGCAACCTTTGCTGGTTCCGGTTTCATTGGCGGTATCTCAGGCCGAGGCCGACTGCGCCGAGGAACAGCAAGAAATTCTGCTAGGGTTGGGCATTGAGCTGGGGCGGGTCGCAGCAGAATCAATCGTGGTGCGCCAGGTGCCGGCGCTGCTTAAAGATTCCAATGTCGAGCAACTGGTTCGAGATGTGCTGTCTGATGTTTTGGAATTCGGCAACAGCGAACGTATACAGGCTAATCATGACGAACTGCTCTCGACCATGGCCTGCCATGGTTCGGTGCGCGCTAACAGACAACTTACTATTCCGGAAATGAACGCTTTGTTGCGAGATATGGAAGCGACGGAACGCTCAGGTCAGTGCAATCACGGTCGTCCAACCTGGGTCTATCAAAGTCTGGATGCGTTGGACAAGCTGTTCATGCGCGGACAATAGAGACAGACTCGGCGATTTTAAAGGAGCTTCATTTGTGGCTACGCAGGCAAGTGAATCCAGAGAGAAACCCCCGGCCATTTGTGTCATGGGGCCGACTGCGGCGGGCAAGACCCAGTTCGCTCTGGACTTGTCAGATCGCTTCTCCAGCACTCTAATAAACGTGGATTCAGCTCAGGTATATCGCGGCATGGATATCGGCACTGGAAAACCGGATGTCACTACCCAGCGCCAGTATCCCCATCGCCTCATGGACATCAGAGATCCTTCAGAAATTTACTCTGCTTCAGAATTTCGCGCTGATGCCATCAAAGAGATGTCGGAATCACTTGCGACAGGCAAAACGCCTGTTCTAGTCGGGGGCACTATGCTCTATTTCAAGGTCTTGCGGGACGGATTGGCTGCCATGCCGAATGCGAACCCCAGGGTACGTGAGCAAATCGAAGCGCTTGCCGCGGAAAGTGGATGGGAGGCTGTGCATGCTGAACTCGAAAAAGTAGATCCGGAATCCGCCACCAGGATACATCCTAATGACCCCCAGCGTTTGCAGCGCGCGCTAGAAGTATTTCTCCTGACCGGAAAATCGCTGACAGCGTTGCACCGAGAGAACCATACTCCGGCAGAACTGCCCTGCCGCCTTTACTTCCTGGCAATCCAACCCACTGAGCGTGCCGTACTACACAACAGGATTTCAGAACGATTCCGCCGCATGCTGTCGCAAGGCCTGGTTGAAGAAGTACGGGCCCTGACCGAAAGGGGCGATCTCAATCTGAGTATGTCTTCAATGAAATCAGTGGGTTATAGACAGGTCTGGCGGTATCTGGCTGGCGAACTCACCCACAATGAGATGATTGAAAAGAGTGTTGTGGCAACGCGGCAACTGGCCAAGCGACAACTTACCTGGTTGCGCGGCTGGCCTGCACTTAGGCCGCTTGGCGAACCTGATAAAAACTCAGTCGATGAAGTCTTGAAGATTCTGGAAACGGCCGCGCCTTGAACGCATTGTATGCCGTTAGTTGACTTGCTCTCGAGAAATGCCGGCTTGAGTGCCTCTATCAAAATCTTAAGGAGAAAAAAATGTCCAAAGGACATACCCTACAGGACCCCTTCCTCAACGTGCTCCGTAAAGAGCGGATTCCAGTGTCGATCTACCTGGTAAGCGGGATCAAACTGCAGGGTCATATCGAGTCTTTCGATCAGTTTGTGATTTTGCTCAAAAACGCGGTGAGCCAGATGGTTTACAAGCATGCTATTTCGACCGTTGTGCCTGCGCGCATGGTCAAGGTTCCGATGCAAGGACAAATTGACGGCGGTGCCGTTGTGGGTGAACCAGGCAATTCGTAACTTGAGGTAATGATTGTTTCTCGACCGGCCAGATTCTGATGAAAAAGCTGTACTAGTCCATCTTATCATTAACTCTGAAGAAGAACGCGATGACCCGAAGGAGTTTGAGGAGCTTGCACTATCCGCAGGTGCTTGTCCTGTCGCAAAAATAAGCGGCACCCGTCGCCAGCCGGCGGCGAATTATTTCATCGGTAGCGGAAAGCTCGAGGAACTCGTTAACTGCGTCCGGACTACCAAGGCCAAACTGGTGCTCTTCAACCACTCCCTGAGCCCCAGTCAGGAGCGAAACCTCGAAAAGCACCTGAACTGCCGTGTGCTTGATAGAACAGGTCTGATTCTCGACATCTTTGCCCAGAGGGCACGGAGCCACGAAGGAAAGCTTCAGGTCGAGTTAGCCCAATTAAAGCATTTAAGCACCCGTCTTAAGCGCGGTTGGACCCATCTGGACAGACAGAAAGGTGGGATCGGGCTTAAAGGCGCCGGCGAGACCCAGTTGGAACTGGACCAGCGAATGATTCGCCAGCGCATCAAGGCGATTCACAAAGGTCTTGATAAGGTCCGCAGTCAGCGCCAACAGGGCAGACGTTCGCGTCAGCGGACAGGAGTGCCTACGGTATCTCTTGTGGGATATACCAACGCTGGAAAGTCAACGCTGTTTAATACGCTGACCAACGCTCAAAATTATGCAGCAGATCAGCTGTTTGCGACGCTGGACTCGACATTGAGACGGCTCGAACTTCCCAATCTGGGGCCAGCTATTGTCGCGGATACAGTTGGATTTATCAGTCATCTTCCACATGGACTGGTTGACGCATTCCGGGCCACGCTTGAGGAGACCGCTCTAGCGGATCTTCTGCTGCACGTTATTGACGGGGGTAATGAGGCACAGGATGAACTGCAGAAGGAAGTTGAATCGGTCCTGACAGAAATCGATGCTGATCAGGTGCCTCGGCTTGAAGTGGTGAACAAAATAGATCGTGTCTCTGGCTATGAGCCACGACTGCTCAGAAACGACGCTGGACTTCCGGTTAGAGTCTGGGTTTCCGCGAAGACTGGCGCTGGCCTGGATCTTTTGCTTACGGCAATGACAGAACTTCTGGCCGGAGGACTGGTGTCGCAAACTGTTATTTTGCGAGCAACACAGGCAAAACTGCGCAGCCATCTGTATGAAAGTAAGTTTGTCACGGCAGAGCAGACGGATGAAACCGGTGCAAGTATTTTGGATCTGCGACTGCCTAAGGCTGAGTTGGACCGGATTCTGGCTCAGGAAGAAGTTCAGTTAGGAGAATCGGAGTATGCGCGCTGCGGTCAGAGCGACAGCTTGGCAATGGCGCAGGCATTGAGCGCCGGCTCAGCGTCCGGCAGCTAGCGCGGCATTGTAAAGTGCTGTGTTAATTCCCATTTGTTAGGTAAAATCGCGGTCTTGCGATAAAAAAGCTGTGGAGAAGCCAATGGCTTGGAATGAACCTGGTAATAACGGCAATGGCAACGACCCTTGGGGTGGAGGCCGTCGGGGTGGTGACCAGGGGCCACCAGACATCGATGAAGTGATAAAGAATTTGACCAAAAAGGTCAATGGTCTGTTCGGCCGTGGAAGCGGCGGGTCAAATGGCGGCGGCGCTAGTCGGGGGCCTGACAACGTATCGGCGGGCTTGCTGGTCGGAGTGGTCGTGGTTGGAGCGATTATCTGGGGTTTCATGGGGTTCTACGTTGTCGATGAAGCTGAACGCGGTGTCGTGTTGCGTTTTGGTGAAGTGCAGGATGCGACGGTGGCGCCGGGTTTGCACTGGAACCCACCGATTGTGGACGAGGTCAACCTGGTCAATGTGTCCCAGCTGAACGCCAAGACCTATGAAAATCGTGCCATGTTGACTACTGATGAAAATATCATTGACATAGATGTAACGGTTCAGTACGTGATCCAAGATCCGGTAAACTATGTCATTGCCGTTCAGGATCCTGAGCGGAGCCTGGACAATGCTGCGGAATCAGCGATACGTCATGAAGTCGGCAGCAATTTTATGGATCAGATCCTGACGACAGGCCGTGAACAGATGGCAGCTGCTGTGCAGGATCGACTTCAAGAATACATGGATAACTACAACACCGGTATTCGCGTAGCTCGGGTAAACGTTGTGCAAGCGCAGCCACCTGATGCGGTGCGCCCCGCCTTTGACGACGTCATACGTGCGCGGGAGGACGAGCAGCGCGCTCAGAATCAGGCCCAGCAATATGCGAATCAGCGAATCCCCGAGGCGCGGGGTGAGGCTCAGCGCCAGATTGAGCAGGCCAACGCTTATAAGCAGCAGGCTATCGCGCAAGCAGAGGGAGAAGCCTCGCGCTTTGATCAACTTCTTACTGAATATCAGAAGGCGCCAGAAGTCACTCGTCAACGTATCTACATTGAATCTCTGCAGGATGTCATGACGGCCAGCAGCAAGATTATGATTGATGTGGAAGGTGGTAATAATATGCTGTACGTGCCACTGGATAAAATTATGGAGCAAAACGCTACTGCTGGCCGCCTAGGCGGAACCACTCAGGATCTCCGTGATCTGGCTAATCAGTTGGCCCCGTTTCTCCCGGGGCCTACCACGGCTAACTCGGTAGACCGCACTCGTCTAGGGAACAGCAGAGGAGTAAGACCATGAAAAATTTTATAGTTATCGGGACACTGTTTGTGCTTGTCCTGATCGCGGGCAATTCGCTGTTCGTGGTTAAAGAGACAGATCGGGCTGTCATGTTGCAGTTCGGCGAGGTGGTTAATTCCGATATAGCACCTGGTCTGCATGTAAAAATTCCTTGGGTTAACACGGTTCGTAAATTCGATGCTCGAATACAGACAGAAGATGCGCCTTCCGAGCGTTTTTTAACCCTTGAGCAAAAAGCGCTTGAAGTTGATTCCTATGCAAAGTGGCGCATTCTCGATGTGGGCCAGTTCTATGTCTCAACGCGGGGTAACGCCGGTACAGCGGGCAGCTTGCTGGCTGAGCGGATCAACGATGGTCTGCGTGACCAGATCGGCGCGCGTACCTTGATCGAGGTTGTTTCGGGTGAAAGAGACGAGCTTATGACTGACCTCACCCAGGACCTGAATCGCACTACTGCTTCAGACATCGGCATTGAGGTCATTGACGTTCGAGTCAAACGTATTGATTTACCGGATGATGTTCGTTCCTCCGTCTATGATCGAATGATCACTGAACGTAACCGGGAAGCCCAGGAGCTCCGTTCAAGAGGGGAAGAGCTTGCAATCGGTATTCGCGCAGATGCCGACCGCCAGGCTGTTATCTTTGAGGCGGAGGCTTATCGAGACGCTGAACGCATTCGGGGTGAGGGTGATGCTGAGGCGACCGGTATCTATGCCGCTGCATATAATAAAGATCCGGAATTCTATGCCTTCACCCGCAGCTTAAACGCCTACAAGGAAACCTTCAGTTCGAAGGGCGACGTGCTACTATTGGACCCTGACAGCGACTACTTCAAATATTTGAAAGACGGCTTGCCGATACAATAACACGGTCGGATTTTATACACCGTTACTTACCAGTCGGTGCTGGCCAAAATAAACCTGAATCGCCTGGGCGATTCGGGTTTATTTTTGGTTGGTAAGCGGGGTCCTTACCCGACGATGTCGCGTTCCCGGGTGGAGAATTCGTCAACAATAGGGCGTAACATGTGGCATGAATTGGCGTTAGCCTTTTGTCTTATGCTGGTCATCGAGGGAATAATCCCTTTTGTCGCGCCACACCGTTGGCGGCATCTGCTGCGGACGATTGAGCAGATTGATGACGGTACGTTACGCGCTATCGGGCTGGCCAGCATGCTGGTCGGCACCTTCGCGTTGTTGATTATCAACTAGCCGAGCTGTAGCGTATTTTTTTGCCTGGGAAGGCAGTAAAACAAGATTTCTACTAATGACTTCAGTGAAACGATGGTTACTGCCAGATGGCGTAGAGGACATCCTCCCCTCCGAGGCGCATAAGCTAGAATTTTTGCGGCGTGAGCTCCTGGACCTTTTCGAATCCTGGGGCTACGAGTTGGTTATACCGCCCCTGATCGAATTTCTGGATTCCCTGCTTGTCGGTGCGTCAGAAGATCTGGACCTTCACACTTTCAAAGTCACCGATCAGGTTAGCGGAAAAATGATGGGCATTCGCGCCGATGTCACTCTGCAAGCTGCCCGCATTGATGCCCATTCGTTGAATCGCGAGGGTCAGGTTCGCCTTTGTTATGCCGACAATGTGTTGCATACCCGACCAAGGGGCATCATGACCTCCCGCGTTCCGATCAGGCTCGGGGCAGAGCTTTATGGACATGCTTCAACCGCAGCTGACGTTGAGCTTATTTGCTTGATGGCTCAAACTCTCCGAAGCGCCGGCATCCCCGGCGTGCAGATTGTGTTGGGCCACGTTGGTATATTTAAGGCTCTGGTGTCTGAGGCCCGGTTAAATGCGGAAGCGGAAAGCCAACTGTTTGAAGCGGTGCAGCGCAAAGCCTATGACGAGATTGATCTCCTGCTGGATTGCAAAGTTCAGGATTCTGCGTTGAAACAGCAGTTTAAAGAACTCATAAGACTGAGTGGTGATGAGTCGGTTTTAGCGCGTGCCCAAGAAGCCTTCACTGATGCTTCAGCAGCCGTTACAGCGGAGCTGAAAGAACTCAATGACATTGTGCACGGTGTCAACCGGCGGCTTGGAGAGCTTGATCTGCATTTTGACCTTTGCGAGCTCCGTGGTTATGAGTACCACACGGGAATTGTGTTTGCCGCATATATCAACGAATACGGACGAGCAGTAGCCAAAGGTGGGCGGTATGATCAGCTTGGTAAAGCTTTTGGGCGCGCTAGGCCGGCTTCAGGATTTGACACAGATCTCAAAGTCCTCGCCCAGTTAGGCGGGAAGGAATTTGCTAGACCCAAAGGTATTCTCGCTCCAGACTCTGATGAGTCCTCGCTGGCACAGAAGATATCTGATTTGCGCAGCCAGGGTGAAAAAGTCGTGACCCTGCTCGGAACAGGAGACGTAGCAAAAATTGACGCAAGTGTCATGGACTGTGATCGCATATTGATCAAGCGTGGCGCAGCGTGGATGGTTGAATAAAAACCGGTCGGGACAGAAAATCCAGTGGCAGATTTCAACACGACCCTAAGTGCTCGGGAAGCAAGTCGGACATCTCATGGCAAAATCAATTGTAGTACTAGGGACACAATGGGGCGACGAAGGGAAAGGCAAGATAGTTGATCTGCTAACCGATCAGGTGCAGGCAGTTGCTCGCTTCCAAGGTGGCCATAATGCGGGCCATACGCTGGTGATAGAGGGGGAAAAAACTGTTCTTCACCTCTTACCTTCAGGCGTTTTGCGAGAAGGGGTTGAATGTCTGATCTGCAATGGCGTCGTCCTGAGCCTTGAGGCTCTGCTCAAAGAGATAGCTGAACTTGAATCACGCTCGGTTCCCGTTCGTTCCCGCCTTCGGATTTCCGGAGCTTGCCCACTGATCTTGCCATTTCATACCAAGCTTGATCAGGCGCGCGAGGCCCAACGCGGCAATAAAAAAATTGGAACAACCGGGCGTGGTATCGGCCCTGCCTATGAAGACAAAGTGGCGCGGAGGGGCATCAGGCTGGCTGAGGCGCTTGACCCAAAGCGTTTCAGAGAGAAGCTGTCGGGCTTGGTTGAATACCATAATTTCTATTTCGAAAATTATTTCGAAATAGAGGGTGTTGATCTTGAGGAGACTTACGAGTCGACCATGGTCGCGATCGACAGTATTCGTTCGATGATTGGCGACACCATTGAGATACTCCATGATCATCGAAGGGCCGGTAACAATATTTTGTTTGAAGGGGCGCAGGGGTCATTACTTGATATTGATCATGGCACTTATCCATTTGTCACCTCGTCAAATACCACAGCTGGCGGTACAGCGACTGGAAGTGGCTACGGTCCTCTGTACTTGGATTACATACTTGGGATTACAAAGGCCTATACTACCAGGGTTGGGTCTGGACCGTTTCCCACTGAGCTGTTTGATGAAATTGGACAACACTTGGCCACTGTAGGGCATGAGAAGGGCGCGACGACTGGCCGGGACCGACGTTGCGGTTGGTTTGATGCTGCTGTGGTAAAGCTGGCGGTGCGTATTAACAGTGTGTCCGGCGTTTGCCTAACTAAGCTTGATGTGCTGGATGGTCTAGAAACAGTTCGGGTTTGTGTTGGGTATGAGGGAGTGGACGCTATGTCCCGCAGCCTGATGGACTGTGCTAGCTTTGAAAACCTCAAACCAATTTATGTAGATTTGCCGGGATGGTCTGAGACGACAGTCGGTGCGAAACAATTGGAAGACCTGCCTGCCAATGCCCAAGCCTATATTCGATTTATCGAGCAAACCATCGAGGTCCCTATTGATGTAATTTCGACGGGCCCGGATCGAGAAGAAACCATTACCTTGAGACATCCTTTTGAGATCTGAATTAACGGGCGGGCCACAGGCAGGCCGCTCCCCGCGCTCCGCTGGCATCGCCGAAGCTCGGAGGTAATAAGCGCGTAGCCATGGCGTCAGTAAAAACATAATCTGATACCANCGCAGGGACCCTCTCATANAGCAGTGGGATATTTGACAGCCCACCACCAAGCACAATTACGTCGGGATCCAAAAGATTTACCACCGTGGACAGGCATTGCGCTAACTGAGCGCAATAGACCTCAAGCGTCCCCCTTGCTGACGCGTCCGATGCTGCAGCCTTTGCGATTTCCATGGCGCTCAAAGATTGCTTGGACCTTTCCTTGTGTGTCTGACTCATACCGCTGCCTGACAAAACAGTTTCGATGCAATTAAACCGTCCGCAGTAACACTTGCGATCGCCCCCCATCAGCTCCATCACTGAGCTGGGGACGGGATTATGCCCCCATTCGCCTGCGATGCTATTCGGTCCCGTTAAGAGCTGCTGATTGATGACGACACCACCGCCGGTACCCGTGCCGAGTATGGCACCAAAGACAGAATGTGCGCCGGTTCCTGCACCATGTTGCGCTTCTGACAGCGTGAAGCAATTCGCGTCATTTTCGAGACGGATGTCATAGCCGAGTAGGCTTTCTATGTCTGTTTTCAACGTCCGGCCATTCAGGCTGACGGAATTGCAATTCTTCATGGTGTTTGAAGTCAGGTTGAGACCGCCGGGCGTCCCGATGCCTACCGAAAGTCTGGATGCTGATCTGCTTTGCAGCTCAGACACGACCGCTATTATGGCGTCCAAAATCTGCTTATATTCCTGACCGGGCGTAGGGATGCGTATTTTTTCAACTACGACGCCGGCCTGATCAAGAATTATCCCTTCAATTTTCGTCCCACCGAGATCAACTCCGATTCTCATCAGTTTATCTTTTGCCTATTTGTCCTTGGACGCCCCATACAGGATAGTGTCGCTGTGTCACCCGAGTACTGAGTCTTGCTTAGTAGTTTAAAGTCTCTACAATCAATCTTCCGCCAGAAATGATGAGTTATTGCTGAGCGAATGAAAAGATTTAATCGAAATCTTCGGTGTAATAAGCAAACGTGACCCGCGCTCGCTCACAGCAAATTTCTTTGTCTGAAACTCCCTACTACCATTGCATCTCGCGATGCGTGAGACGTGCTTATTTGTGCGGAGATGATCCGGTGAGTGGCAGGAATTTTGATCATCGCAAGCGATGGCTAGTGGTTCGCATTAAGGAGTTGGCAGAAAATTTCGCGATTGACGTCTGTGCGTATGCTGTCATGAGCAATCATTACCATCTTGTGCTGCACGTGAATCAGGATCAGCTTGGGCAATGGTCAGACGAAGAGGTGACCAGACGCTGGACCGCTATTTTTCCGAACAACGCCAAACTGGTTGAAACACTTGGCTTGAATCGCAAATCAAAAGCAGCTCAGAAACAACTTCGGGACAGACTTGAAGAGTGGCGGAGGCGGTTGGGCGATATAAGCTGGTTTATGAGATGCCTGAATGAATCACTTGCGCGGCGCGCGAACCGAGAGGATGAATGTACCGGCAGATTCTGGGAAGGACGTTTCAAGAGCCAAGCTCTGCTTGATGAAAAGGCACTGGTTACTTGCATGGCCTATGTGGATCTGAACCCTATCAGAGCTGGCATTTCAGACTCCTTGGAAAACAGTGACTTCACTTCTATCCAAGAACGCCTGATTGTAGAGGCCAAGAAAGAAAAAAATTGTAGCCACCGACAACAAAAATTGCTCAAGCGCCGGGCTGCGCAGCATTTGCTGGGGAGACAGGCCGCAAGGTGGCAATCGGACGTGTTTACCATCAATGAAATGCCGGGATATGCTGGTGAAAGGCTCCCCATCTCCCAACGGAGCTATGTCGAAGTGCTGACAAGTACCGCAAAGGCGTTGGCTATGCCGCCGTCTGAAAAAGAAAAAGCTTTGGCGCACCTGCGGGACAGACCGGGTGTATTGGGGGAAATCGGAATCGTCCCAGACTCATGGCTGGACGCGGTTCGGAACTTCGATCGTTATTATGCGCAAGCAGCAGGCAGCGAGACTTCACTGATAAATTTCCACCAGCATCGTATAAAATTCGGTGAGAGGTTCAAGCATCCCGACAAGTGGATCCGGGGACGAACATCCGCCCGACACCTGTTTGGTAGCGCAGGTTGATTCAAATCGCGAAACACTCGACGCAGTCGCTGACCCAATCTTAGCACCTCACCATGCAGTCATAGGCTGCAGCCTTTATCGGCCGAATATGGTGGTTTGCCTGAGCGTTTGGCGAGTCAGTTAGAAAGCTCCGAATTTCCTACATCAGAATCAATGAGCAAATTGAAGGCTCGACTAGCGATATATGAAATTTGTTGATAATTAAACAAAGGACACCCAAGTATTATTACATGGGTGTCCTTTTATATTGACCCTACTTTTAATTCTCGGCGTTTATAAGTCTCGGAATTAATTAGATTATTTGTTCACACAACATTGTGTCCCTGCGCGCGCTTCAGATAACTACTACATATTGTTTGACTTAATATTACTTCCGCTATATGTTGCGCTTGACGCTGGCCTAAGTTCGAACTTGCTTACATACACTGCCGACTTTGGACCCTCAGCGTGAAAAGAACAAAGCAAGCAGCGCTTTCATTGCTCACCTGACCGTGTGTGCACCAAGAGACTGGGAAATACAAGGTATGTCGAAACCTGCAGAGGTCATCACTAGCGGAACGCATGATTTATTGCCAGACGAGGGCGTCGACGGCGACAAGCTTTTTCTGCGCCAGCTGAAGGAAAAAGAAATTCGCGCCAAGTTAGAAGAATTCGCGCGAGAACTGGCTCAATTGCAGGCGGAACGCGATCGACACTGATTTGTCGCCTTTAACACTCTTCACGGATAACAAGCCGGATGAATTCCTGAAAGCCTGGCCTGTGCTTTGATATGGTCGATTTCTCAAAACCCCAATGAAAAAGCGCATCCCAATCTTTACTTTCCTGACAATCACTGCAACCCTCGCCGCCTGTGGGCTTGTGATGCCGCACTCGCCTATTTTAAGCTCTGAGCCTAAGGAGGGCGCGGTACTCACTCGAGCTCCGCGCACTTTACGACTCTACTTCGAAGGTCTTCCGGATGTTGATCGGAGTTCTCTGCGCCTGCTGGGCCCGAACGGCGAGCATCAGTTGAGGGGTTTGCACACCATGTCTGCTGACGATCTCATGATCGAGATCCTCGATCCATTAACGCCAGGCGATTACACCGTCGAGTGGACGACGGTAATCGTGAATAACCCGACAGTCTATTCAGACAAGTTTGATTTTAAAGTAGAAGATAGGCCCTGACTCCCACTTAATAGTCTCTCCAGATGTTCCGCCAGTGCACAACCGCTAACAAACGCATCTTCTGCTCTGTTACCTAAACACCAATCACCAACTGCTGCCAGCCGGTTTTCCTCGTCGATCAGAAACTCTTTGCCGACGGCTTTCTCTACTTTGGCGTAACGCCATCGCTGCAGATGAATCTCCTGTATCGACAGAAAATCAGGATCGACAAGTTGATTAAGCGCAGCCAAAAGTTGGTTTTCTATAGCAGTTTGCTCTTCATCAATATGAGCCCGGGCCCATTCGTTGCTGCTGTGCACAACCAGACCAAAGCGTACGGTACTACGAGCTGGCTTGCTGTTGTTGATCGCCAACCAAGAGATTGGTGATTGTTGGGCAATTGCCGCTTCAAAATCCAATTGTGGACGATCTTTGAGGGCGATCATCAATGCGATACAAGGAGACATCTGCGCCTCTTCTACTAAGCTGTGCTCGAAAAACCTGGCACCAAACAACATAGCAACTTGCGGTGCCGGGGTGGCTGATACCACCCAATCAAACACCCCAAGCTCATAACCATTTCCGTCCTTGAGCTGCCAGCGATTTCCACACCGGGTAATTTCCCGCACTCGTGTAGAGTAAGAAAGAGCCAACCCGCGAGCTAGCCGTTTCGGAAACGCTGTCATACTTGGCACGCCCACGTAATGGGGCTCGAACCAAGTGCGTTTCAAAGTCTCTGAGTCTGGCGCGAGTGTCACAAGTTTGGGCTGCCATTCAGAGACTGCTGACTGAAAGTCATCCCCTTTCAGCAAAGACTTGAGTGACTTTGAACGACAGGTGAAAAATTGCGCGCCATGGTCAAACTCGTAATCTGCCGCCCGTCGCGTGGCCAGACGTCCCCCAACGCCACGGGATTTCTCAAACAGATGTATATCAGCGAAGAGTCGCGAGGAATGAGCAAAGCTCAAGCCCGACAGACCTGCTCCGATCACTGCGATGCGCATCGCCAAGGCCCTGAATTTTCCTATCGGTTACGCTTGGATTAACGATGTATGAGTCATGTTAGATTGGCTGGCGTGAGATGAGACAAATCATCAGGCGTCTTTAATACGAAATTAACCTCTATCAGCCGGGGAAAACCCGAAGGCACCGACACCGGTGGAATCTTCAAGGTTCTTGTCTCACTGGAATAACGGCTGATGCCTATCACCATACGTTCTGCACTGTCGTCCAAGACGATAGCCTGCCCCTCTATGCCCATAGGATGGTCGCCACATAAATCAGCTTGGGTCCCATTGGGGGCGGCCAAGACATTAAATTCTGGTTTATCGTGGCCGCTAAGATACAGCAACCCATCAGCATCCAGGGCACCGCCCGACGCAGCATAAGGTTGCATCTGACGGGTGATCGAATCCGGTATCTAACCGCCAGGTCGACGCCATCGTTGATCGTAGCGGTCGATCGTGGGGAAACGATGGTCTTTGAAGCCGGTACTGCCCTGTCCAACATGCCTAAACCCAATGAGCGGGTGTGCTGGAGGCAATTAGGAGCAAAGGTTTCAACATAGCCTTCCATAGACACCTCCGGGAAATCGGGGTTGGCGCAATAGAGTTGGGCCTTTTCAGCGAAGCAGTAGTTGAGATGACTGATTGCGCGCCCCCCCTCGGATTCCTTCCCATCTGGCTACCTAACAATCGCCGGCTTACTCATATTCGGTAATGGTGGAATTATCGATTGCGTATGGATGTTGCCTGTCAGCAGCGGCGCCCTGTCAGGCTTCGACTGTCTGATAACCATCCATGACGACAGCCTGCAGTTGCTGTACCGCCGGAAGCTCGGCGTCAGCTTCTGTCGAGGCTCGTGGGAATACGAGGTTAAGGCTGAGCAGTACTAGTAAGATGACCAGTACCTTCATGGGTTTCGTGTTTCTCTCCAGGTTGCCGGCAATCGAGCCGATAACTTTGTCATTCCGAACAAATTCCGTGGAAGTTGACAGAGATGGCCCTGGTGTTTAGAGTTTCGGCCTTATTTTGCATGGCCTACCGGCCCGGCAGTCCGCACATACAGTGTGTCTTGCACTGAGCCTTGCCCAGGTGGCGGAATTGGTAGACGCGCTAGCTTCAGGTGCTAGTGTTCTTTGGGACGTGGGAGTTCAAGTCTCCCCCTGGGCACCACTACTGACGATCAGCACCCTCCAGGCCTTAATCTGGCTTCACAGTAAACAAAATTGAAAGAGGGGCACTACTTTTGAAGGTTCTTATAATACGGCTCTTGGGACTTGGTGATGTCGCAAATATTCTTATCCCCGCAGCCAGGATGATCAAGGCGAAAGACCCCTCGAACAGTGTTGACGTGTTGACTTTTGGGGCCGGAGCTGAGCTTGCTGATCTTTGTCAGGAGATCAATGACGTCCTTGCTGTTGGCAAGGAGCAGTGGCCCGATGATCCCTTAAAAGCAATAACTAGCTTTTCTTCGCTCGCATTCTTTTTAGCACAAAGAGAATATGATCACATTTACTGTTTAGATACCTGGTTCATGCCGTGCTTTTTAGCGACTTATCTACGAGAGATTGGATTAAACGTTCAAGGCAATTTTGTTTCAAAAAGCACTGCAGAAATTACTCAAAATATAATTACGGGAAATGCTGATCCATCCTATTTTAAAGGGACAAATTTCTTAGAAAGCACTTTCGAAAATATGAGGTGCTGGAGCGGGGAGTGGTGGGACACTTTTACGGAATTTGAAAATTATGCGCGCTTTTTCCTCCTCCATTGTTGCTCTCTGCAGGGTGAATACGATATGACGCTTGATATCGAGGCAGATACAGCTTTGTCTGAACTGGCCGGAGGCAAAAAGGTCGTTGCAGTCAGCCATGTTGGCAGTGGTAAGAATAAAGAATATACAAATCATCACGAATTGATGAAATCCTTGGAGCAATCTGGCTTTTATGTCTGGTCTCGTTTTGATGGTTCTCAGCATATACTGAAAACCCTGCAAATGTTGCGCTCAACTGATTTAGTGGTAACCGTAGCGACATCCACACAATGGTTGGCTCAAGCCGTAGGAACGCCATCTCTCGTGATACCAGGTTGTCTACCCCCCAAAGTTTTAGGCGCCGAGTTATGCGTTGAAAACACTGCCAAATGTCAATATTGCGTTAAAGAACCATACGCTGGAAACGAAGATTATGAGTGTATGAGGGTTGATCCAGCTCTTTTAGTAGAAAGTTGTTCAGAATATTTGGAACAAATGA
>PBTW01000058.1 GCA_002729315.1 Gammaproteobacteria bacterium | reverse complement strand
TAGCGGTATCACAATTCCGCCGTACGGCATGATTCTGCATAATCGCGGCGTCGCGTTTTCGGTCGATGAAGCGCATCCAAATGTTGTGGCACCCCGCAAAAGGCCATTCCATTCAATCATCGCTGGGATGGTTATGCAGGACGGACAGCCGCTTATGACTTTCGGCAATATGGGAGGCGCGGTGCAGCCGGAGACGCATGCCCAGCACATGGTCAACGTGCTAGATCATGGCATGAACGTGCAGATGACAACTGACGCGGCTCGCTTTACGCACAGTCAGAGCAGCAACATTTTGTCGCTGGAACACGATCTTTACAGTCTGGTTGGGAGATCACTCGAGGCCAAAGGGCACCAGGTGCGATCGGTGAATGGCGGTCGGGTGGGCGGCTATCAGGGGATTCTTTTCACTCGTGATCCCTCGCTGCCTATACCTCAAATGACACCGGAGAGCATCAGCGAGGACTACCCGGTTAACGGCATTTACCGTGCCGGGTCGGATCACCGTAAAGATGGTCAGGCGGTTGGCTGGTAGCGTGCTTGCCAGTAAGCAGATCGAACATGGTTATTGCATTCGGAGAAGCGGCATGGAGATGGAGCGACTGTCTAAATCCTGCCGTCAACTCATCTGGTTGAATCCATTGCTTCGCTACAAGAAATTTGAACCCAGGGCTGAGGGGGTTCGCATCATGTTGCCCTATGTTGATGTTTTTCGCTCGGCTCACAACATCAATAGCCTAGCTGAACTGCCTGCTCTGTTGAACCCCTCCAAAGCGCAGGCAGCATGAATTGTAGTTTCCGAGAGTAAAAGTCTCAGCCTTACGCTTTTTGGTCCAGCCGACAGCAATTTTGCAGGAGTTGGGAGGGCAGGTTGCCTCTGAGCCTGGTATGTGAGGCCTCAATCTCTGAGGCCATAGACGATCAATTCATCCGTGGCGGAAATTGCGACAAATTGTCTGCCACTGGCATCGAGATAGGTCATTGGATTGGCATTCCCGCGCCGATTCAGCTGCTGCTCCCAAAGAATTTCCCCGGTACTGGCACGCAGTCCGCGAAAGCGGTTGTCGTCGGTTGACGCGATAAAAAGCAGGTCGCTGGCGGTTATCAGGGCTGCAGCGCGCCCCGGCCGACCCGTATTCTGTTTGCCCGGCGGCAGCGAGTCGCTGACACCTACAGGGATTCGCCAGGCGATGTCGCCGGTTGTGGTGTCGATAGCTGTCAGGTGGCTCCAGGGTGGCTCCTGGCAGGGCAGCGTCTGACCATCAATAGAGACTGCGAAAGAAGAGGGGCGTGGAAGAGAGAGCCGATACGGAAAGTCTTCTCCGGTCGCTTCCAGCCAACCCAGTGTGCCCAGGTCAGCGGCGAACACGAACGCAAGACTGCTGTTAGGATCAAACGCCACGCCGCCCCAGTTTGGCCCGCCTGCCAGACCGGGGAAAAGCAAGGTGGTTGCGCCTGCGCCTTTGCCATCGCGCAGCGTCCACGGCGTGTAAGGACCGGCGTTGACGACCTCCCCAGACCGGCTTAGCAGGTCGGTGCAGGCGTTAGCATGTTCTGCGCTGGTATGCTCTGCCCTTACCATGTCGTCAAGGCTGAAGCTGACCCTGGCCATGGGTGGTGGCTTGACCGGGATAGGCTGTGTCGGTGAGGCTGCCTCTCCGACGACGCGACTTGCGGGAACAGCGCGCTCTTCAACACCGAATATCGCTTCGCCAGTCAGGCGATTCAGGAAGAATAAATAGCCGGATTTAGTGGTGACGGCGAGCGCGGGCAGCGTTTCGCTTTCCAGCTTAATGTCGAACAGTGTCGGTGGTGCGGGAGGGTCATGATCCCATAGATCGTGATGGATCGTCTGGAAATGCCAGCGGTATTCACCTGAGTGGATATCTACAGCGACGATGGAGTTGGCAAACAGATTGTCACCTGCCCTATCTCCGCCGAATGCGAACGGCAGTGGAGATGCCAGTGGTAGGTAGAGTAAGTCTGTGCCAGTGTCGACGGTGAAATAGAATGGCCAGGCATTGGCCCCCAAGCGGTTCTCCCAGCTTCCGTATTGCCAGCTGTCGTGACCGGGTTCCCCCGGCAGCGCCACTGAATTAAATTCCCAGATTTTTCTGCCGGAAATGGCGCTAAATGCACGAGGATTGCCGATGCCACCGCGCGTGCCGGGCGGCGTGTTTGCGCCCACAACCACAAGGTCCTGATAAACCAGCGGCACGGAGATATAGGGCATCCCGATATCTATCTCTCCGTTGTCTCCGAAGCTTGTATCTTTCTCTCCGCTTTCGGCGGACAAAGCGGTTAATCGACTGCCTGCGGTGAAGATGATTCGCGGGCCGAGCGTGTCATTGCCTTGCCAGTAGGCGACACCCCGGCGCGAGGGTCGGCCAGATTCGACAGGATAGCGCCAGAGTTCCGTGCCACTCTTTGGATTTAGCGCGACGATGCTGTCAACTGTGGGCAGGTACATCACGCCGTTTACCACAATCGGAGTCACCTGTGAGTTCGGGTTAAGATCCTCAGTCTGATCCCGGCTGCGCAAGGAGAATGACCAGGCAATCTCGAGCTCTCTGATATTTTCAGGTGAAATCGCTGATAGCTCTGAATAACCGGTCCCACTGAAATTGCCGCGGTACTGCGGCCACTGTCCGGCCAAATCGGTTTGTGCTGCCAGTTGATGCGGAGCAATACTGATCAAGGTCAGCGCCCCGATTAATCTGATAAAACTAACCTGGATGACGTGACGGGTTGCTTTACCGGTCCGGTGCCATTGTTGCAGAAACATACTGTCCTCACCTGTAATCGTTTTTTGGGATTATGAAGCTGTGAGTGGCTGATTGAAAGATCAACGCAAGGGCAGGTCGGCCGGACCTCTACCTGACAGGCTGCTGGAGTAGACAGATCATCTCTAGACCTGGCGGCCAACTTGACGCACGCACCGGGTGCGCCTTCACNACTGCCCGACNGGGCAGGCAGGGAACTGGTGATGGGTGATTTGCTGATCNACTAGTCCAGCTCTAANCAAGTAGGCTTGGTCAAGNNCAACTGACTAGTCTCTGCTGTCNAGCGTTAGCGGCCTTGCTCAGATACGCAGGACGTCTTCGATATCCGGCGCGAGCTCCGGCTGTTTGGTGATCAGCGAGACGCCGATGAACAGAATCATTGAGGTAACGAATGCCACCAGTGGTCCACTGATGCCGTAAGGCGGCACGATGCTGGATAGCTGAACGACAAAATTTATGAGAAGGGCGGCGCTGATTGCCGTCACTGCGCCGGCAACTGTCGCGCCCCGCCAGTTCAGTCCTACTGCCACGACCGGAAATATTGAGGCTGCGAACGTGCCCCAGCCGAATGCGCCGAGCAGAGCCACCAGTGTGGCATCGGCGTAGTGGGAATAGAGCGCAAAGCCGGCTGCGACGATGGCAAGCAGAACAGTAACGACCCGTGCCCAGAGCAACTCGTTCTCGACGCTCCGTCCGCGGAGCGCCGTAGGAATGTCATGGATGATTGCGGCGGTTCCGATGTTGAGGAACGCGTCTGAGGTAGACATGATTGCGGCGAATAAGCCGGCGAAGACGACGCCCGCAAGCAACGGATTTGCGAAAATCGAGAGGAAAGTCGAGGCGGCGTCGTCGGGCAGGGCGAGGGGCTCTACAATGCCGTCGATAACTGCCGCGCGCATCACGATGCCGATTGAAATCCAAAGTAAAGCGGCCATGACATAACCGAACAGCGACATGGGCAGAATGCTGCGGTTGTCAGACATTTTTTTGTTCATCATCATTTTTGTAATTAGGTGCGGTTGGCCGGCAAGCCCTAGGCCAAATACAAAGAACCATCCCAGAGAGGCCATGACGCCGGCGGACCCGAACGGCATGATGGCCTCTGAGTCGTCGGCCAAAATAATGGCAGTGGCTTCCTGCATGCCGCCATCAAACACAGAAACCGCTGTCATCAGTATCAGGCTGCCAGCACTCATCATGATGAACCCCTGCACCACGTCCGTATACACGCTTGCGATAATGCCGCCGGTGACGCAGTAAAAGATCAGCACCGCAGAGGAAATGACCACGCAACTCACCAGTCCAACGTTAGCAAATGTTTCCGTGCCGGACAGGATGGCTTGCATCACGACCGCCATTGCCAAGATCTGAGTAGCTAGGTACCCCATTACGCCGAGGACAATGGTCAGCGCGATCAGAAATCTGACGGCATCGCTACCGTAGCGCGCAGCCACGACATCGGGCAATGAGAGGCAGTCGCGCAGTTCGGCAATCATCCGAATGCGCTTGGCGACCAGAAAAAAGCCGACTGCATATCCTGTTGATGAAATCACGACCATCCAGAAAGAGCTGACCCCGATCGAATAAACCAGGCCGGGCCCACCAACGAAGCCGAACCCGCTCAGTGTGCTGGAAAAAAGTGCCAGGGCTATCACAATAGGACCAAGCCCTCGGCCAGCAACAAAAAAGTCACTACTGTCGCGCGTCCGGCGCATGGCCCATAAACCGGTAGCAACACAGAACAGCATGTAAATGACCACGGAGCCGACAATGATTTCCTGGCGATAAGCTTCCATGGCTCAGTTCTGCTGGCTGTTACGCGCGGCTTGCTCAAGAAGGGCGTCGAATTCGGCTTCATCTTCACGCGTGTAGATAAATGTTCTGAAGCCATAGCTATACATCACGATAAGTGGGATAGCTCCAAGCCAGGTCCCGTACATCTGCCAGGCTGTTGGCACGGGAAAACCCATGAAATAATCCGTCTCTCCCGTCAGTAGAAATTCCTGATGAGTACTGAACATCATCCACCAGATCATCAGCATGAACAGCCATGAGCCCCCCATACCTGCCAGAAATTTTCGGCTTCGGTAGCGCTCGCTAACCCCGAGAACGCACAAACCAACGACGAGGGTCAGCAGCAGGCTGTTGAACATAAAGGCCAGAGAGCCAATATGAGCCAGCCGCGCTGCCCCATCAGCCCCGATGACCATGCCGGGATGCTCAGCGTGCGGCTGTCCACCCGCATTTGGTACACTGTCTGCCATGCCAATCATCAGCAGAAGTAGCCCCATGGACACACAGACAGCGAAGATGCAATAAATCACGTGTTTAGTCATGGTTTCAGTCTCGTCCCGAAACGGTCAGGTGAAGGCGCAGTTGCGGGCAGAGAATAAACAGGGGGCACGGCTGAGTCTAGGAAAACGTGTCTTCCAGGTGGGAGCTGAGCTGCCCGGGAGGTTCCTTCGTCTTGACAAGCCGCTCAGGAAAGTCCATTTTCGGGCTCCGCTTTAGTCCTCGGGCGAACAAAACCCACAGTGAAAGGCAGAACGAAGATATAGGAGATGTGCATGTTAAAAACGAGCCTCCGAAACATCCGTAAGAGGGCATGGAAAGCGGGTCTGACAGGTCTGCTGATGGTCACTTCAGTCACGGCTTACGCTCAGCGCGGGGCTATATCCCCAGCAGCCCATGCGGGTCAGGAGCCAATCAACAACCTACCCAATCCATATGAAACCCAGCGTGATTTTGGCACGCTGCCTGATGGGCGCCGATGGGGTTCGGTAAGTGCTGTGAATGTCGACATAGATGGTGTCCATGTCTGGGCAGGGGATCGATGTGGCACCAATTCCTGTGCGACCAGCGATGTCGATCCTATCGTGAAACTGGATCCGAGCGGTCGCGTCGTCGCCTCTCTCGGAGCGGGTCAGATTATCTGGCCTCATGGCATGGATGTTGACGCTGAAGGCAATATCTGGGTTGCTGATACGCGTCTGGCGAATGAGCGCGAACTGGAGGCCAACCCGGCTGCGCGCAACCACGGCAGCTCGGTACTGAAATTCAGCCCTCAAGGAGAGCTGCTGATGGTCATCGGTACTCCGGGTGAGATGGGCGATCCGCCGACACACTTGACCGAGCCGAATGACGTGCTTGTCGCTCCCAATGGCCGGATTTTTATCGGCGAAACGCATTCCGCCCAGTTCCAGGATGATCCCGGCCCAAATTCAAAGAGTAGAATCACCATCTGGGAAGCAGATGGCACTTACGTTGGATCGTTTGGTGAATGGGGTCAGGAAGATGGGCAGCTTAGAGCGCCTCACTCTTTGGCAATGGATTCTCAGGGCAGACTGTTTGTAGCTGACCGCGGGAATAATCGCATACAGATTTTTACCCAGGATGGCAACCATATCGATACCTGGTATCAGTTCAGCCGAAACAGCGGTATCTGGATTGATAAGAGTAATGACTGGCTCTATGCTATCGATTCGGAGTCTGACCCGAACTACAACCCTGGTGGTTGGCGAAAAGGTTTGCGTGTAGGCAGCGCCAAAACTGGAGAAGTCTGGTACTTCGTGCCGGAACATGTCTCTCCTTTTCGCTCATCAGGTATGGGCGGCGTGGGATCCATGGGCGAAGGGGTGACGGTTGACAGTGCCGGTAACGTCTACGCCGGTGAAGTGGGTCCTATTCAGGGCATAACTAGGTTCGTCCCACGTCTAATACCCTAGCGTTGAAAGCGCGCTGAAGACTGAAGAGGCGGGGCATTGCTTCGCCTTTTTGTGCCCACACAAAAAAGGTTCCGGATACTGAGTTGGCACGGCCCGCCCGACCGCAGTCGTAAGATTACCGTCATGTGGAGTAAGGGTGTCAGCGCAATGAGGTTATGGGATGAACATTGAGAACTGCACGCTTTTAGGTCTGATTCTCATCTCGCTAGCATCCGTTCCAAAGGGACAGGCTCAGACTCAAGTTAAAGTCAGCACAACGCTTGGAGAGTTTACGCTGGAGCTGTTTGACACTGCGGCGCCCGGTACGGTCGAGAATTTTCTCAATTACGTCACAAGTGGGCGCTTCAATGAGTCAGTTGTTCACCGATCTGTCCCCAATTTTGTTATCCAGGGTGGACAATATGTGATCCCGGCCGGTACCACCCAGCTCAGCCAGATTGCGATTGATAGCACGATCGCCAATGAGTTCAATCAGTCCAATCTCAGGGGCACTGTAGCTATGGCAAAGGTTGCGGGTGATCCTGACAGTGCCAGCAGCCAGTGGTTCATAAACGTCGCCGATAACGTAAGCCTTGACAGTCAAAATAGTGGGTTTACTGTTTTTGGTCGCGTCCTTGCGGAGGGTATGAAGGTTGTTGACGCCATCAACCAGCTACCGCGAGTGGCATTGGCCGCCTCGCTCAACGAACTTCCAGTCGTCAATTTTAGCGGTTCGGTGACACGAGAAAATCTTGTGCTGGTGGATATGGAGCTAGTTGCTGCCGAGCGGCCGCCTGCCAGCAATCGATTTGATGAAACCACGGAACAGCTTGTGCTAAGAATTGACACCGGCGACTCCGGATTCGTTCAGGTGGCCTTCTCGGTGGAAAGTCAGTCGCCTCAGGTAATTATCAGAGCGCTTGCGGAGAGTGTCACCGCTCTTGATGCAAGCGAAGAAGATTTTGCGACTTTCGACGAGTCCACTGGACAGCTGTTGATCCCCGGACTTGAAATTGGCGGCCAGATTGTCTACCGCAATCTGTTGTTTTTGTTGACTGATTCGGTGAACCTGCTGTTTAGCCTGGAATCTCTGGAAGAAGGCTAGAGCCGAAGGCGTAAAAAAGCGAAAGACTAGTGCCATCAGAAAGGCGCTCAAGCGAAGTTTTTCAAGATTTCAGAGCGCCGAATTCTGGTCTTGCCAGCAGGCTGTCCAGTCCTTTGTACCGTTGCTGTTCCTCTGGCAGACGCTCAATAATCTCTCTCAGGGTGGCCGTGAAACCGGGTTGTCTAGACTCCAGCTTGGTGAAACTTTCCAGAAATATTCGGATTCCAAAGGCGATGGCTCCTGTTTCCGGCAGTCGTCTTAGAGTCTGTCGTTCTACTCTCCAGTAAGGCCCTGCGGGTTCTTGGGCGGGATAAAGTTCTGGCCGCCAGCACAGTTCGTTCCCAGCCTGCACTGACCAGTTGTAGCGGATGATCACTTTATCCTTGCCGAGTTTGTGGAGTAACTTATTTGTTCTGGCGTGCAAGGTATCGCCATAGCCGGGCACAGGATCATGGATCGCGCCGAGCGCCTTGCCGATTTTCTCAGATAATCGCCAGTTGCTTGGCGAGCAGACACTCGCCGCAGTCAGAACGTACTCCTCGTTCAGTGCCTGAAGCAAACAGATGTCCTCCTGAATCCAGAGGCAGCAGCTTTGAAGGTCAGTGGCGGGCAGCGGCCACTTTAGTCTGCCATCTCTGGTTGAGAGGTCATTACCACTGATCGTGTAGCGCTCACCATGACGTTCAGTCAGATGCGCTAGCAACAGTCTGCAGAATTCTTTTTGGGCCAACTCGGATTCGGGCAGGACGGCAATCACTTCGCCGCGATGAGAGTCAATCTGTTGTAATTTGTGCGCATGAAATATCGATAAATCATCGTCAACCGCCAGCCACTCTGCCATCGCGCCATGCCTGAGCCCGAGCTCCAGCACTGTGGACTGGTCGGGGCTGGGCAGTAATGGGCTGTTTATCTCTGAATTGAGTTTCAAGATTGCTAGAGTCTTTTGTTTGGTTGAAGCCTGCTACCTAATTTGCCGATCTCGCGCCACTCCGTCTGTTGCTCTTTGCGGGGTGGCCGGTCTCCTTAGGGATGAAGCAAGAAAGGATTATCGACACTAGATGCCCGCGATTTCAGCCAGTCCTGAAATGGCTGTCGATAGTTAATGCCGGTGTCGAAACAATCGGGGTCCGCGTCTGTAATAATGTCATATCCATCACCACCGGCATACATAAAGCTGTTCATTAGGATGCGATAGATCTTACCGTCATGGAGTGGTTCATCGCACTTGGTTAACACCCAGTCAGACCCAACGCGATGCAGGCCGACAACGATCGGGCGATCGCCGTTTTCAATCGCGCGGCGAATGGTGTGCCCGTTGAGGTCCAGAGCAATGATGGAGTTATCAAACGGCATCATGGAGACGAGTGTGCCGACATCGATTTTGCCCGCAGGCAGAACCGTGCGAATGCCTCCGGCGTTCGTGATGGCTAAATCTGCGCTAGAATCCGTCAATAACCAGCTGCCGACTATAATCTGTCCCAATTCAAGCTCTTGTCGGGGGAAGGTGCGAGCGCTGAACGCTATTTCTTCTGAGAGTATTTCCTCGGTTTGTCCTGCTCAGCTTGACACGATCGACTAGACTGACTGGTTGTGAACTGATTGCGTGTTACTGCGAGTGTTGAGAGAAAGACTTCTGACCTCTGATGTGCTGAGGTTTATCAAAGATGTCGCTGAAGCGAAGGCTGTAAAGTGAAAGCCACCGCCGAGTAAAACGGTGTCCTTCACCTGTTTTGCAACCAGCTCGTTACAGTGTCCGGCACCAAACAGGGCGATGTTCAGATCTTTCGTGCGGTTAATCAGCTGTTCGAGCGGAGCCTGGCACACATGCGCTATCACCAAGTTAATATCAATACCTTCCGCTTCGAGTGCGGGCAAGGTTTCTCCCAGGGCTAGTTCATAATTCAGAAAATCCAGCTCGCGCACATTGTCCGGGTTGCCGTGGGCGTATCGCGTGTTGTCAGCCCAATAATTCCGACTCTAATGTCATTTACGGTGGTCAGCGTGTAAGGCAGGATGCCAATTTCGATCGGGGTAAACCCGCTCGACCGCCACCGCGTGTTTGCGTTGGGATAAGGAAAGCTGGCTTGTTCTGTCCTGGCTTTGATGACATCAAGCCCGAAATCGAATTCGTGATTGCCGACGGCGCTGGCATCGTACTGCATCGCGTTCATCACCTCGACCATGCTTCGGCCTTCGTGCTAGGTCGAAATTGCAGGTCCAATCCAATTGTCACCCCCGCTCAGGATCAAAAAAGGACCGTCTTCGAAATGGCCTTCCTGCTGCCGCCATAGTTGAAAAAGATGGGCCGCTGACTGATGAGGCTCCATTCCCTCCATCCAGCCATGTTCATCATTGGTGTACAGGATCGTAATCTCACGAAATTTGCTTTCAGTTTCCGAGGTCCCACAGGCGTTGATGACTAGTGCAGATAGCACTGGAAACTGTTTAAGAGTGGGAAGACTCTTCTGTGTCGTCAGTTTCAGAGTGCCAATACCTAAGATCTGGTTAGCGATTTGTCTCGGTTTAGATTAATGAGTCGCTCAGATGGGGTTGTTATGGTTTTTCCTTCATTAGACAAAATCTCGGGACCACTTTTCCGTCCACTGTTATTGTCTCCATAAACATTTCAAGCGGTCTAACCCAGACAGTAGATTCGCCATCGAGAGGTCGATATACCACCAGCAGTTCTTCGGTTTCGCTATGACGTGCAACATGCAGGACTTCATAGTCTTTGCCTTTGTAGTGACGATACTTACCTGGAGCTGGTTGTAAAGTTTCTGACATCTTGTGTTCTCTTAATCACGTTTGCGGGCGAATCCCAAGGCTCCTGCTTTTTGCCTTACCTTCAAGAAAGGATGGTCTCTACCTGCAGGTAAAAATCCCAGGATTTTGGGAAGGAAATGCCTCAGCATCAAGTGGCAAAGAGGTAGAACGCACACTTTAGTCCAGATTCGGCCGCTTAGCCAAGGTCAACAACAAATAGTGAACATGTGTCTGCATGGAAAACACTACATAAAGAAAGTAGGAATGATTGATTACTACTGTTGAAAGTGTAAGCTAGGAATATTTCTCATAGGCAAATGCAATCAAAATGACCTTAATTAATGGCAAACAGCAAATTACACAGGCGATTGGTGTGGTGAGTGCTGCGCTCCTCACTTTCTCTCTGCATGCTCAAGAATATGTCATGGATCCGAACTGGCCCAAGCCATTGCCGGAGGGAATAGAGTGGGGCCAAGTGCCTAATGTTACAATGGATCAGGAAGGCTTTATCTATGCCTTCCATCGCTCAGATCCACCGGTGCTCAAGTTCGACAAGGATGGTAACTTGGTTGATTCCTTCGGGAGCTCACAATGGGTTGTCCGCCCTCATGGCTTTCGTCTGACACCTGAAGGCGATATTTGGGCTACCGACTATGAGCGTCAATCAGGTCATACAATCACGAAGATCGATACCAAAGGCAATGTCTTGTTGCGTCTGGGAGCCCGCGGTTTTGCAGGTGCCGGCCCTAATACGTTTAACGGGCCTAGCGACGTTGCGCAGGCTGACGATGGAAGCTTCTTCGTGGCTGATGGGCATTGGAACAATCGAGTAGTTAAATTCGACAAGGAAGGCAGGTATCTCTTGGAATGGGGTGGCAAAGGAAGTGGACCTGGTCAGTTTAACCTGCCTCACACTATCTTAATCGATCAACGAGGCAGAGTTTTTGTGGGGGATCGATCAAATGAAAGAATCCAGTTGTTTACTCAAGAAGGCGAATATCTCACAGAATGGGACCAATTTGGTCGCCCTAGTGGCATGTTCATTGATCACAATGATGTTTTGTACGTCGCAGACTATGAGAAAATGCGTGGGGTCACTTACGGTAATGCGGAGAGCGGTGAAGTTCTGGGCTTTATCGAAGGCTCAGAGCCTGAAGGAGTTGTCGTGGATTTAGATGGAAATGTTTATACCAGTGAAGTTACTGGTGGCCGAGGAGGTAACGGGAAAATAGTCCGTAAATTCGTGAAGAAGTGAAGTATGAAACGCAACAAAGCGCTCTCGAGACCTACTCTCGGAGCACTAAATTAAAAAGTCCACTTCGCTTCAATACAAAACAGCGCTGATCGCGATTCGCAGTCGAGAAGCACTTGCATACATGGATGCTTGGGGGAGAGATGGGCAGTATCACCAAAGAAACGATAACTTCTGTCAGACATTGGAACGATAGCTTATTTAGTTTTACTTCCACGAGGGACACATCTCTGAAGTTCGAAAATGGGCACTTCGTAATGATAGGACTTGAAGTAGATGGAAAGCCCTTGATGAGGGCCTACAGCATCGTAAGCCCAAACTATGCTCCAGAACTTGAGTTCCTCAGCATTAAGGTACCGGATGGCCCGCTGACTTCTGTTCTGCAAAATGTGAAAGTTGGTGATGAATTGTTGGTTAGCAAAAAGCCAACTGGAACGCTGGTAGCCGATCTTTTGATCCCTGGTAAGAACCTATTCCTGCTTGCAACTGGCACAGGGTTAGCTCCATTCTTGAGCATTATTCAAGATCCCGAAATATATGAACGTTTCGAGAATGTTTACTTGATCCATGGGGTACGGTATGTGTCGGAGTTAGCATACAGAGATTTCTTGGAGAGAGAGATTCAAGAGAACGAGTATTTCGGTGAAGAGGTCAGGAAAAAATTTCGCTACTACCCAACAGTGACCCGAGAACCTTTTAAAAATGAAGGTAGAATCTCAGATTTACTGACCAGCGGTAGTTTACTTCGTGATCTTGGACTAGGCGACGCTTCCATCGAGAGAGATAGGTTCATGATTTGTGGCGGCCCAAGTATGTTGAAGCAGCTGTGTCTGATACTGGAAGACAAAGGGTTTGAGCAGTCGAGGCATGGAATTCAGGCGCACATCACGATCGAGAGGGCTTTCGTTGAGCAGTAGACTAGGCGATGATTTGAAAGTTTGCCGGCATGGTGTCCCAGGGTCTGCTCGACAAGCGGCAGAGGCACGTAGGCAGTTGCAAGGCAAGAGTGTAAGTTTAGTGCCACATGCTCTACCGACTGAGTTCCAGTTGACAGGTAAAAAGCATTTAGAAAAGATCCCTCTGAGGCCTTTGAATTCGCTGTCTTTAGCTTGACACCTAAAAGCACGGGTGCTTATATTCGGCGCTGTTCGGTAGAATCTACAATAACGCAAGGTCGAATTATGAAGATTAAATGGCTGCCTGCATTGCTGGCTGTGCTAGTAATGAGTTGCTCACCCTCAGGGCCTGCACCCAGTTCCACGACGGTCCAAGCTGCATCCTCTCCTGTCAATGCCATTCCGCGTACCCCAAGTGGCAAGCCTGATTTCAATGGAATCTGGCAGGTTATGATGAATGCGAACGATAACCTTGAACCGGCAGCGCCCAAGGCTGCCTACCAGCTAGTTCCGGGCGACTTCGTTCCAGTGCCTCATCCAGACATCGTGGCCATGGGAGCAGCCAGTGCGGTACCCGCAAGTTTCGGTGTAGTGGAAGGTGGTACGATCCCCTACAAGGTTGAAGCGCTGGCTCGCCGCGAAGATAATGCAGCTAATTGGTTGGAGCGTGACCCTGAAGTGAAGTGCTACATGCCAGGTGTGCCTCGGGCTACATACATGCCTCATCCGTTCCAGATTTTTCAGAGTGAGAGCGCGTTTTTTATCGCCTACTCTTTTGCCGGTGCTGTGCGCAACGTTTTCTTGGAGGACCCGGGCCCGGCGCCCCTGGATTCTTGGATGGGCCAATCCTATGGATATTGGGACGGAGATACTTGGGTAGTTGAAGTCACGGGTCTTGACGATCGGACATGGTTTGACAGGGCTGGAAACTACCACACCTACCAGCTTAAAGTGACAGAGCGGTACGATCTAGTTAGTGAAAACGTTATCATGTACTCAGCGACCATGGAGGATCCTGATATCTTCGAGCGCCCCTGGACGATCAGCATGCCGATCTACCGCCGTTTGGAAGAGGGCTATGAGCTGCCACAATTCAAGTGCGTGGAGTTTGTTGAAGAGCTCATGTATGGACAGTACAGAAAGGGTGGGGAGTTTGAGCAGAGGTTGCGTCGGGAGATGTTGGAAGAAGCTCAGACGAACTAATCGCGCACTTACGATTTGAAATTGGTTACCTTTCTTATTTGGAATATACATCGGTGATCCGTTAGAATACACCCATCGTTGTACGATTGTTTTTAGCGGTTACGGTATAGCAGTTATTCGTGGCCATAGTTAAAAGGGGAGATCTATGAAAGCAAAACTACTAGCTTTTGCCGCATTGACCGCGGCGGGTGTAGTTGCAATTAAACAGCCCGCGACCGCGCACCACGCGTTCTCGGCTGAATTTGATGCAAACTTGCCTGTTCGTCTCGGTGGTCCGATCACGCGTGTAGAGTGGATAAACCCGCACACTTGGATTCACCTAGACAACAACGATCCCGAATCCACTCGGGATCCCGGTGCATGGATGGTTGAGGGAGGTACTCCTAACACATTGCTGCGTCGCGGGATCAACCGAAACTCGCTCCAGTTGGGCACCGATATAGTGGTTACTGGCTACCAAAGTAAGGACCGCTTGTGTGAGCCTACCTGCCGCGCAAATGGCCGCGATATCACCTTCCCAGATGGCCGTAAGTTATTCATGGGCTCTTCAGGTACTGGCGCTCCGCGAGACGGCTCAGACATTACAGAGCAATAATGATTCCGGTCACCTAGACCTAACAAAAAGCCCGGTCAGGCTTCACCTGACCGGGCTTTTTGTTGCAACAGAATGAGTGGTGTCGGAACGAGACACCGGGAGGACAGAGTCAGCCACACTGGCGCGATATTAGCCTAGCTTGCCAGTTCCTCACTGTGCTGAGGCTCCGGTTTCTGGCAGGTCGGAAAAGCCGTTTTTTGCGAGACAGATCAATCTGTCACAGGATCGATGACGCGGGAATAATCCCCACCGTCACGAAAGACCGTTGAGTCAACAAAATAGCCAGAGGCATGGAGCCTCACCGTGACAGTCCGCGAGCCGCGGTTCTCCCAGAACCAGCCATGAATGCCAGTAAATGGCGCGTGGAAGGAGCCGGTCCTGCTCTCACCGCTGCCCTGTTCGAAACTTTCTGCGTAGTCTGCGCCCAATCCCGCAGGTTCTGCGTGCATGTCGTAATAAAGCTCACCGTCAGCCTGCCAGCTGAAAATCATCGGAGCGTCAAAATCTAGGGTGTACTTGTATTCCACGGACTGGAAAGGGCCCAATTCAAATTCGACGCTGTCCGTCCGATGCGCAATCACTTGTTCTTCGAAGGGGTTGGCTTCCGCAGCTAGTGCATTCAGCCCCAGTATCCGCCCGGTCCCCAGAGGGTCTAAACCGAATTCTGCAGGGAGTATAGCAACGGCTAGCACGGCGCTGCCCAAGATGAACGCAATCCCAACAGCGATTAAGATGCTGCGCGGCGAAGGGGGTTGATGGGTATCTGGTCGAATCATTAGGTTCTCAGCTGATTTAGGTACGTCCGTCGCCTAGGACAGTGGTAATTTTTAATAAGCGGGCTGCAACAGAAAAGCGCTTAACTGGTAGCTGGCAAGCACAAAGCCCCCGGTCATCAGCACGGTATTGGTCGCAAAAGCGTGGCGCAAGTAGCTGGGATTGGTTCGCCAGATGCTCAGCAAGATGAGCACCGCCGATAGCGCCATAATTTGCCCCAGCTCCACACCCAAATTGAAACTCAGGATATTTACAATGAGGCCATTGTCCGAGATCGTAAATTCCTGCAGCTTGGTGGCTAGACCCAGCCCATGAAATAAACCGAAGACAAAGACTGCCACTTTCGTGTTGGGTTCCACATTGAAAATGTGTTTGAAGCCATCGATGTTCTCGAAGGCCTTATACACGATCGACAGACCGATAATCGCATCAATCAGATAGGCATTAACTCGCAGATCGGCCAGGACGCCGAGTAGCAGGGTAATGCTGTGACCGACTGCAAAGAGGGTGACATACTCAATCACGTGTTTGGGGCGGTACAGAAAGAAGATCACGCCAACCAGAAACAGGAGATGGTCATAACCGGTAACCATATGTTTGGCTCCTAGGTAGATAAACGGAGCGACTGCAGGCCCGTCGGTGGCCTGTACAAAATTCGCGTCTGAACCCTCTATCGTATGCCCGAACGCTAGGCTAGGTATTAAGCTGATGAGCATGTTTAAGACCGTAACAACGGCCAGAGTATAGGGCTTTTGTGGCTGAGCGCAGAGCAACATGATTTAGTCCGCTGAATTGTTGAAACGGCTTGCTACATCGGGACTGTAGGACTGATGGCATGCTGTGCAGACGCTATAAAGCTGCCCGCCGGCCTGGAAAAATGCTTCTTTGTCTTGCGCCTCGGCGGCCTCCATTGCCATTATGCCCGCTTCACTGAGCCCCTCGGAGTAAATCATCCAGGCATCATCATCTTCGGCGCGGCCGGGTAACGCGAGCATATTTCCGGTCTCTACTACGATGGCCGCTTGTGCTCGAACGAAGGCCCAGCCATCGTCTGTTGTTGGATACAGCTCTTCATAGCCGTAGGCATCGAGCACCCAGCCCCCAGATTCCCAGAGCATGTCCGAGGCAGGCTCCAAGACGAGAGACATGAGCTGGGCGATATTGAGATCTACGTTGTAATTCGCATTGGCCTCTGTCGCCAATTCCGGCTCAGGTGTGGAACAGGCGCTCAATGTTGTGATAAGCAAAAATGATATCAAAGTAAGGTTTATGCGATTGATGGGCATGACCAAGTTTTCTCCATAAGACGGCTTGACCGGAATTCGGTACTTGATGCAACCGTACTTTGAGCGTCAGTCTGCCTGAAAAATGCGGTATAATCCAACATATCCCGCCCGTTCTGTTGTTAAGACATTGGCTATGATCAAGAATTTTTTCATAATCTGCTATTACCTCCTTCCCAGCCTGGCAATAGCCTTGTCGGCGGCAGGGCAAGCGGAGGTGTTGATTCATCGCACCCCGGATGACGGCCTGCAGCCGCGGCTCATCCAAGGTGCGGGTGGCGCGGTTCACTTGCTTTACTTCAAGAAGAGGCTAGACCGACCGGCAGCACGCGAAGGCAATTTGTATTACCGATCCTATCTGCCTGAGCAGAACCGTTTCGGCGCCACGGTCAAGGTGTCTAGTCAGGCCTTCAATTTGCAAACTGTTGCCATTTCCCGTGCGGCGATGGCGATCGACGGTGCGGGCCGCTTGCACGTGATGTGGTATGTCGCTGAAGAAGAGCAGTATTTTTATGCTCGATCAAATCTGGAGAGAACCCAATTCGAGTTTCAGCACGCTCTGGCTTCAACTTTCAGGGACGGGCTTGATGCCGGTGGTGATGTGGCTGCAATGGGCTCTTCTGTCGCTGTTGTGTGGGGGGCGGGAGCCCTCAGTCGCGAGGCGGAGCGCACCATGGTTGCCCGGTTTTCAGCTGATGGTGGTGCTAGTTTTGGCGAAGAGCTTAGAATTAGCGATTCGCAGTTAGGGGCCTGTGCTTGTTGTTCCATGGCTGCTGAGTTTTTTAGTCCCGATTCGTTGACGGTCGCCTACCGCTCGGCAGTCGAGGGGTCCGGCCGACACATGCAGGTGCTTACTGCTGCTGGCATGTTCGATCACTCGTTGAGCTGGCAATATCGGTCGGTCGGTGCTCTGCAGGAATGGGAAGCAACGTATTGCCCCTTAAGCACAAACGACATCGCTTACGACCGCTCAGCGCAGCCTTGGCTTGTATTCGAAACCATGGGTCGTGTTGTACAGATGAGTTTTGGGGAGCCGACAAAACCCTCCCGGGTGGGCGAGCCTTTTACCGAAACCCGGCAAAAAAACCCTGCGGTCGCTTTCAACCATCAAGGTGACAGGCTAATTGCTTGGGGTGAGTCTGTCAGTCATAGTCGCGGAGGAAGACTGAATCTGCGCATCTATACGGCTGGCGGAGTCGAAACGGACTATCGGTTGGCAGAACAAGTCCAGATCGCCAACTTCAGTTTCCCTGCCGTCGCAGCGCTTCCAGACGGCAATTTTCTGGTGCTTCACTGAAGACTGGGGTTGCTCAGGTCGATTTTAAGTTGTTGCTCCGTCCGCCATACATTTTCGATCTGTAGTCTTCGCCACAGGTCTGCTGTTTCGGCGCGAAGGCGGTCATGGTTGTCAGATACGGAGTCTAGTAGCCTGCTGCGTTGGGTTTCGGCACCGGTCATGGCCGGCAGTAATGTCCTCGACTGTTTCGTTCTTGATGAGGCGGTCAGCGAATAAGCCGCCATGACGTGCTTTGTCCGCGTTGTAAGTGTCTGATTGCCGCAGCTTGCTTCAAGCTCAAGCAACAGCTGAACATTTCGCTCAGCCTCCTCAGTTGACAGCGCGACCGCGTCCTCGTCTGAATCTGAGTGCTGAACGATCATTTCGTCGCGCCATTTAATGAGAGGTTCACAGAGGGAGAGATAGTGCGTCACGGCTTCTATATTGATCGCCAGTCTGAAGGCCGCGCAGGCAGAACTGGTGGCGCCTGCTTCAAGACAGCGGCCGGCGTGCGCATCGAGTTCAGAGACAAATGTGCTGGCCATCCCGAGCTGCACTTCCAGAGTTTCGAGATCGGTATCTGCTTGGACATTAGATAGGAACAGCCAGAAGAAAATCGGAATGCCTCGTATGCCCGTGGTGAGGAGGATTAAGCTTCTGCACATGACGTTCTTTTCTTTACTGGTAAAGCTCAAACCGCTTGTCCCATTTTTTGAATCGTTGTCGACAATAGCTGTTCAGCTGATCTGCGTTGCTAAAAAAGTGTTCACTGGCATCCGCAATCGACTCATCGAATTCACAATAATCATTGTTGTATTCCCGACAGATCCAAGGCCTGTTCTCGTAGATGCCGCACATTCCTCCGGCTTGTAAATGTTGGCAATTCGTTTGAATGTGCAGGAACCAACCATCGCAGTCTTTAAAGACGTTGATATTGTCGTGTGAAATCTGCCACAGAAGATGATCAAAATCTTCTTTACTTTTGGGCGTCGGGATCTTCTGGTTTATTGAATTGCAGCAAATTGAGCGACTGCACTTAGCACATTTGTTGTCGATCTTTGCTGTCCCGAGGCTCGATAAATTAGCTAGCCGAATCGGCTCAGTCTTGTTGCCTGGCATGATGCTCCTTTGAGAGGTCTTCAACACATCCTCGCTGTGGGTAAGCGAGTTGTTAGTCTTTGTTAATTGTAGCACTGCTAGAACCGTGGGATGAATCGGATGGTTTTTGGTCTGCTCCGGCGCAAGGTCGCGCGGAATCTTAACTTGGCGGACTTTACTTTTTACGAGTGCCTCGCGAGAATGAAACCGGACTAACGACGGCTTAAACCCGATTGACCTGGGCTTACAGCCAAACGGCGGGATCAACACCGATGTGTAACTCACTTCAACTCTGGATGGCTTTGCTGCTGCCGTTTCTCCTAGGCACGCTGATGGCGTGTTCCAGCGAGGAAACGATCAGTACTGCGGGGTCAAATTTTGCGCTGCGGGATGAGGCTGATTTGCATCTTCGTGCCGTTTCTACCAAGCCTTGGCTGGTCACCGGCGGTGACGTGCTAGTAGAGCTCGAGTTGGCGGAGTCCATGGCAGGCTCGCCGATCACTCTGGAAGTTAATGGGGTTGATGTCAGTGAAAGATTGGTCAGTATTAGCTCATTGGTGTCACAGGCGCTGCTGGCGGGCTTGCCTGAAGGAGACAGTATATTGCTTGCTACGGCAGGCCAGCAGCAGCGACAGCTTCGCCTGACGAACTACCCGCTCAGTGGCCCGATAATTTCCGGTCCACATGAGGTTCCCTTCTACTGCCAAACCTCCGAGTTTAAGAAGGTCAATGGTGAGATGTTCGGCACTGGACCGGAATCCGGGTGCGAAGGGCCCGTGCAGACAGACTATGTTTACTATTCTACCGAACAGCAGGCATTTGTGCCCTACACGCTGACTTTCGGGGTACTGCCGCCCGTTGATCTGGCAGAGTTGGTCAGTGAAGACGGAGAAAGTCGGCCTTTCATCGTGCGTGTCGAGACCGGGGTTGTTAATCGGGCAATCTATGAAATAGCCATGCTGCATGATCCCGTTGATCCTGACCCGGAACCCTGGACTAGGAGCGCCGGATGGAATGGGAAACTGGTTTATACCCATGGTGGCGGTTGTCGTGGTGGCTGGTTTCAGCAGGGGACGGCAACAGGTGGTGTCCTCCACAAAGAACTGCTTGAGCGCGGCTATGCGCTGGCATCCTCCACGCTGAACGTGTTCGGGCAGAACTGCAATGACTTGCTGGCTTCGGAGACCCATATCATGGTTAAAGAGCGCTTCATCGAACGCTTCGGTGAGCCTCTGTACACGATTGCTACTGGGGTATCCGGTGGGTCATATCAATCTCATCAGACGGCAGACAATTATCCGGGCGTATTTGACGGCATTATTGTGGGGCTGAGCTTCCCGGACGTCACTTCGTCCACTATTTTTACCGTGTCCGATTCTCGGCTGCTTCATCACTTCTTTACTCAGACGTCGCCGGAGAGTTTTACCGAAGAGCAGCAGCGGGCTGTCGCCGGATTCAAAGTTTGGGATTCCATTGCTAACCTTGCTCGCGGTGCTGCGCGTCTCGATCCGATCTATACTCCCGGCGGCGAAGCGGAAGAGCAGGGTGGAGAAGTTTCTGTTGCGGCGCTCGAGGACAGGCGATACAGCCGCTCTAATGAAAACGGTGTCCGGGCAACAGTGTATGACCATACGGTAAATGTCTACGGTCTGGTGCCAGATACCCGAGCGGCTCGGCGGCCTTTGGATAACGAGGGTGTGCAGTACGGGTTGGCTGCGCTGAATAACGGCGAGATTTCTGTTCGACAATTTCTGGATCTTAATCGCAGCATCGGCGGCTTCGACAGAGACATGAATCATGTTCCGGAGCGGCATCAAAGCGATCCGGAGGCGGCGCGACGAGCGATTGAATCCGGGAGAATTCTGTATGGTGGAGCAGGACTGGCTTCGACTCCGGTGATTGATTACCGGACCTATATGGACGCCAGAGAAGGGGGTGACATTCATATGCTGGTCCATCAGTTTTCAACCCGGCAGCGCCTGGCGACTGCGAATGGTCATACAGAGAATCATGTAATGCAGATTGGTGGACGTTGGGGGTTTAGCGAACAGTCGCCGGATTTGGGCGCGCTGTTCGGGCAGATGGACGACTGGCTGATGGGGATACGGAACGATCGCACGGCATCTGACCTTGTAGAAAAAGTTCGCGCCCATAAACCGGCCGGATTGACTGACGCTTGTTGGCGGGAGCCGGAAGCGCCGTTGTCAGAGACAAAGCGTGCGCCTGAAACCGACGCCGGCCGCCAGCGACTCGAACAGCCGCAATCCTATCGAGACAGCGGAGAGTGCGGTACGCTCTATCGGGCCTTCAGCACTCCGCGGCAGGTTGCCGGGGCCCCTCTGGCTAATGACGTTGTCGCCTGTCATCTGCGTCCTCCCTATCGCTCTGACTATTCAGTCGAGTTCAGCGAGGCTGAATTTTCGGAACTGAGTTCAATTTTCAGTACGGGTGTCTGCGACTGGTCAAGGGGCGACCGCAGCGGTGCGAGTCATCAAGGAGTATGGAAGTCATTCGGACCTTCACCGGTCAATCGACTCTACTGAATGATGTTAGGAAAGGTCGCTGCAGGGTCACCGGTCCACTTGTGGCGCAGGGACAGTCATGGGGGTTGGCCATTGCGGCGCATTCTCGAGTTGCCTATCATCCCGATACGACGATCGAGCAGAAAAAGCAAAAGACTGTCAGGCAGTGTCCCCACAGCCTCCGCATAGCAAGGAGAAAAATTATGATGAAGCGCGCGATCCCCATAGCTCTGCTGTTTCTGTCGGGGGCTCTCGTCGCCCAAAGTTACGAGCCACCACGAACCCCTTCGGGCAAGCCAAACATGCAGGGATTCTGGACCAACGCGTCACTCACCACCATGCAGCGCTCTGCCAATTATGAGCAAGTGGGGCTGGTAATTCCCGATGACAGACTCCCCGAATACACCAATGACCATCATCAAAATGTCCGACAGGCAACGGATGATAATCAGGTGCAAGGTGAACTCCCTAACGGGTCCGATCTTGCGAGGGGCCGGGGATATAACGCCTTTTGGGTGGATCCCGGCTCCCAGTTTGGTCGCGTAAGAGGACAATCACGTACCTCCTGGATCACCTATCCCGAAGATGGGCGCATTCCATTTTCCGAGCAAGGTACTGAACTGCGCACCGCTGCTTTTGCCAGAAGGGGTAATGATGGTCCTGAAGGCCGGTCTCTGGGTGAACGCTGCATTATCGGATTCGGCTCCACCGGCGGTCCGCCAATGAACAATGTGCTCTACAACAACATGTATCAATTCGTTCAGACCGACGACTATCTGATGATTCTTGTCGAGATGGTTCATGATACTCGTATTATCCCGATTAACGGACAGCACCGACCTGACGCACTGGAGCCCTGGCTGGGTGACTCTATTGGATACTGGGATGGCGACACGCTGGTGGTTGAGACAGTGAACCTACATCCGCAGCAGTCGCCAAGGAATGCTGCGCCGCTGTCTGCTGATGGTAAGATCATCGAGCGATTTACGCGCTACTCAGACGACCAGATTTTGTATGAATTCGAGGTCAATGACCCGGTGTACTACACCGAGAACTGGCGTGGTGAAATGACGTTTAACACTACCGACACCAAGCCGTATGAATATGCCTGTCATGAGGGTAACTATGGCCTGACCGGTATCCTCGCTGGGGCGCGAAGGTTGGAACTCGAGTTGGCCAGCGACTGAAAAAATCTTGCGGAAGACAGCTACTTGATAGCGGGTTCTGGCACTTTTTGTTTGCTGCATGACCCAGGCTGCATCCGCAACTAACTGTAGATGTTGATTCCAACAGACGTTCTGCTCCTGTTCATTCCCGCCTCGCTTGCGCTGGCATTGGCCCCGGGCCCGGACAACCTATTCGTGCTCTCTCAGTCCGCCCTGTATGGCAGTAGAAGTGGTTTGCTCGTGACGCTTGGCCTGTGTACAGGGCTGTTGCTCCATATAGCCGCTGCAACACTGGGTGTGGCAGCAATTTTTCAGACCTCGCAGCTTGCATTTAATCTGCTCAAGGCTGTGGGGGCCGCCTATCTTGTGTTTTTGGCTGTTCAAGCATTCAAAGCCAGTGCCGCCGGGTTGGAAGTCGGGCCCAATTCAGGCCTTAACGGGCGCGAACTTTACTTTCGCGGCATCATTATGAACGTCACCAACCCCAAGGTGGCGCTGTTTTTTCTTTCTTTTCTGCCTCAATTTACGGATGGCACGCGAGGCTCCGTGGCCCTGCAAATGTTGTTATTGGGAAGCTTTTTCATGGCTTCGACCTTGCTCGTTTTTGGTTTTGTCGCCTGCTTTGCCGGATATATTGGTGACCGATTGCAACGATCCAGTTCTATGCGAAAGGCTTTGAATCGGGTGGCAGGGTCAATTTTTCTTGGGCTGGCTGTCAGGCTGTTGATGACTGATCGCTGAGGGAAGGATTTATCCCTGAGCTGTATCGTGCTTCAGCATGAGGAAAAAGGTGAGGCTGAATAACCAGACTACTTCTATTTGTGCGCGGATGGTGCCGAAGACAACCTGCAAGTGATGTTTAATCTTAAGTTTTAGGATATGGGTGGAAAGCGAACTTAAGATTTAATAGCAAAAACTTCCACGGCCGTGATGAGAAGGGTGTTTATAATAAGATGTGCGATGCCCATGGCACTCGGGATTTAATTAGTGCGTGAGAGAGTAAATTAAGTAATTGATGCCGAGCTGGTACGCAGAATTGGCATATTGTGTCGGGTACCATTGATCGTATGTGTGTTCCCAGCCATCGCCCATATCCGAATTCCAGTTGATCAAGACCATGACTCTGCCGTTGTCATCCATGATTGCATGGTTCGAGGCGTTGTTCATGCCGGTCTGTCCGAAGCCTTGGCGGCCGCCTCGGCCGGGTATCATCTGTGGGCCATCGATATCATAAAACGTATGGTATATCTCATGGCCGGCTTGCAGTTCGACCATTTCCCGATCTGGAAAAATCTGTGAGAAATCTCGATAGAAAGCATCCCACTGCCGTTGCCCCCAGAAATCATCAATCAGCAGAAATCCTCCCCGCAGGAGATACTCCCGTAAATTACCGATTTCCGATGGCGACAGGGAAATGCCGCCTCCGCGCCCCATCTCCAAGGCATAAAGAAACGGGTAATCGAATATTTCTTGGTCATCAAAGCGCAGCACAATGGGCTCATCCATGACTCGGACGTTGGTTAGTCGCGAGACACCTCTGAGAAAATTTTGATCTGATGCCGGGAAATCCGTCAGCCAGGGCCCTCCATAAAAGCCGTCCCCGTAGTAGCTGTCGTACTGGATTCTGACAAACGCGAACTCACCCGCTACGTCAACACTGAGTGCCGGAGTGTGCTGTGCGTTTGCACCGCTGATCACCACCAGCATGAACAGAGACAAGTGTTTCGGTTTGGCCATACTTTTGCGATGTTGACTTAGCACGATGGCGGTAGTGTGTATCGACAATTACTGGAGATCAAGCTATCGTCTACTGGAAATGCTCATTAATGTGCACCCGATGCGCGTCATCTGCTTTACATCAATAACCTGTGATTACTCTTGCTGGCGGCGCGGCGTTTTGCCGCTGTCTCTGTGCCTTGCGGTTCTTATCCCGTTTCAGCTCGTACTGATGCGTCAGCTCACGGCTCAGGAATTGGCCATTCAGACTACTGAACTCATGCAGGAACTGCAGCGCTATGAAACTCAGCTTGAGGACTATGAGTTTGAATACGGCTTTCTGGACCTCCGTTTGCTGGAGCCGCTTCAGTCGATTGAAACTCTGCATCAGTCGCTCGGTGACTACGAGGAGGTAAAGTCGATTCAGAGTCGTCGCCTGCAGATCACTCGGACTGCAGTCGGGCTGACCCACCTCGATATCGTACCACTGGTTGAAGCTCTGGTGAGGACTGAGATGCGTCTGGCTAACTGGGAGCAAGTTTCAGATCATCTTGAGCACCTTCGGACATTAGCTGTTTCGAATTACGGCATTGATTCTGAACAAGCCATGCTGGCACAGGAGCGGCAGGCCTCCTGGTTTATGACTCGTGTCTATGTCGATAGAGACCGTGCGCGGGCAACCAATTTTATGGAGGCCAGAGAGATCTTCAAAAAATTGTTGATTTCGGCGCAGGCAAAATATGCTGAAGACGATCTGCGTCTTGTGCCCTGGCTCAACAAGCGCGCTTACAGTCTTTATCTGCTCGTTGCCGGGCTAAATGCTGACAGCAGCGTTGTGACCAACTGGATAAGAGAAACCGCTCGGCGGGATGGCCCGGCCCGATTGGAAACTCTCAGGGCACGTGGTTTCAACAGGCCTTTCTCAGTCGGTGGCTTCAATCAGGTGATTCCGGTGACCGAGGGAGACGAACCGGTGGGTGTCGCTTACTTGAGGCAGGCAAACGGTTTTATCAACGACATTGCGGAGATTGCGGAAGCCAACGATGACTCCGAAATGGCGGCCATGGCACGGCTGTATCACGGCGATTATGCGTACCTACAGGGTCGCTCTGTGGGTCGTCAGGATTATCGGGAAGCGAAAGAAATGCTGATGAAGGTGGGCATTGATGAGGCACGCCTCGAGGCTTTCTTTAACCGCCCGATGATAATTCCGGTGCCAATTTTTTTCACTCGCTTCGGTGAGCTGGAAGCCTTTCAGCATGATATGGTCGCCGGTCAGTTGCTGGCCGAAACTGAACTTAAAGAAGAATCAGACCCTTGGGATCAGCCGCTTCATCTCGGGTCCTTCAGAGCGTGGGAGCCGGGGCTCGCGTTTGTTCCCATGCCGGTGCCTTATGATGAACTGCTTGCGCTGGAGACGCCGATATACTCGATTGACGCAAAGTTCAGAATAACCAGCAGTGGTCGGGTCAGCGGCGTCAAGGTGCTAGCGATGGAGCCGGAGGATAGACGAACCAGAAGGCGGGCAGTGCGCGCCATGCGAATGTTGCAATTCAGACCTGCCTTCTATGGCAGCAGAGCCCGTGCGCGTGAGAATGTCGAATTACGCTATCAAATCACCAACGAATCAGAACCCTAGCCTTGTTGTGGCGGTATAAAGCCACGTATCATTCTCATGGAGATTCGAAATACACATCTTGTAAACGGGCTCCTGCGGCTGCGCTGAATTGGGCTGGCCGCGACCTCTGCGTAACTTAGGGAGAACAACATGACCACCATATCCAGTGCATTGAGCAGCTTGAGGCTTGTCCTCGCTATCCTATTCGCGCTCGCATTGACAGCCTGTGCAGGGTCAGGAGGCTTTGATCTGGCGGCGCTTCAGAATTCAGACATAAACAACTTCCGCGCGCCGTCGGGAGCAACCCTGTCGACCGGCCAGCCGACGGCTGCACAATTGGATCTGGCAGCGCGAGCAGGGGTCAAGCACGTGATTAATCTACGAACAGCTGGAGAAGAAGTTGCCTTCAATGAAGCGGAAGTGGTCGAGTCCCTCGGCATGAGATATTACTCAATTCCGGTTGCCGGCGGCGTTGGGATTAACGCTGACAATGCCTCGGCGCTGTCCCGGATTCTCGCAGACATTGAAGGTGAGCCGGTAATCGTCCACTGTGCGACCGGCAACCGGGTCGGAGGGCTGATGGCCTTCACAGCACTGGCTGACGGCGCCAGCATTGACGAAGCGATGGCAGAGGGAGAGCGCTGGGGGATGACTTCAGAGCGCCTGCAGGGGATGGTTCGAGAAAGCTTGTCGGGCATTTGACCGGCGCCTTTAACGCCCGTCAGGCACGGTGATGGCCTCCGGTCCGGAAACCCCTCTGGGGCGATTTTTTTGCTGATTGGTGGCAGCCAGAACCCACAGCTAGGCGACTATCTGGCTTAGGGCGTCGACCACAACAGGATCAAACCTGCCGGTCACGGCGGCTCTGCCGTCCTAGGGG
>PBTW01000057.1 GCA_002729315.1 Gammaproteobacteria bacterium | reverse complement strand
TTCGCCCCAGTCCTAGAACGCAAAGGTCAAGAGTAACATGTTGATTAGCAATTCCGCTCACCTTTAGGAAATACCTAAATTTTTACTCCATAAGCAAACGGCATTGCGTCTTTAACCCCGGACCCTAGTGTCGCTGCCGCTACTGCCTGGTTGCCTCCTTTGCCTTTCGCTGAAACAAAGAAACTGCCGCCCATCACTGATTCCTCTGCAGCAGAAATATGCGCAGTAGCTACCATATCGGGGCTACTGCTTCCAATTACAATTATCGGCCCGAATTTCCTTGAAATCACCGAACATATCTAATTAGTATCAACTGTTAACTTAAGCTACTGCAAGAAATGCTCAACGACAACAAGAAGAATCATAATGACTAGGTATTGTACAAAGATATTACAACTCACTCTCTTAGTGATTGCGTCACTGCTATTTTCAATTAACGCGACGAGTCAAGAAACCGTTACCATGCCAACAGCTACGTTGCGCGATAAAATCAAAGGCGCCTGGGCTGCACAAACAATTGGCGTTACTTACGGATTCCCAGTCGAATTTCGATTCAACAGTGCCCGTGTCCCGGAAGAACGTGAGATTCCCTGGTATGACGGTTACTTACTGAAAACTATGACTGATAGCCCTGGTGCCTATGATGACATCTATATGGATCTTGCATTTGTGCAGGTTTTTGAAGATGAGGGTTTGGATGCGCCCGTACAATCTTTTGCGAATTCATTTGCCGAAGCTGAATACAGTCTCTGGTTCGCTAATCAAGTAGCACGATACAACGTGTTAAACGGGCTCACATCTCCAGAATCAGGCCACTGGTTGAATAACCCCGCTGCTGACGACATCGATTTTCAGATTGAAGCGGACTTCGCCGGACTAATGGCTCCCGGGATGGTGAATTCCTCAATTGAAATCAGTGACAAAATCGGTCATATCATGAATTACGGTGATGGCTGGTACGGCGGCGTTTTCATAGCTGCAATGTATTCAACAGCATTCGTTGAAAATGACATTGAAGCCATTGTTCAAACCGCGATTGACGTGATCCCTGAGCGGAGCGACTTCCATAAGATCATTGATGATGTGATTGCACTCCACGATGAAAATCCAGACGACTGGAACTATGCCTGGGAACGAATAAACCAAGAATGGGCTTTCACTGATTTAGGGCCCCGAGGCTTAATGAGTGACTTTAATATCGACGCGAAGATTAACGCGGCGTGGGTAGTTCTCGGTTTACTGTATGGTGATGGTGACTTCGGAAAGACCATGGAGATAGCTGCAAGAGCAGGTGATGATGCAGATTGTAATCCCGGATCAGCAGCAGGCATCCTTGGGGCAATCTACGGATATGAAGGAATTCCGGACTACTGGAAGCAAGGGCTAGATGACATTGAAAATATGGACTTCGCGTACACTACCATTTCACTTAATGACGCTTATCAAATGTCCTTTGATCACGCATTGCAAATGATCCGCAGAGAAGGAGGCCTGGTAAGTACTGAAAGTGTGACTATACCGGTACAAACGCCGGAAGTGGTTCCTTTTGAAGAGTCCTTTGCCGGTCATTTCGCTAAGGAAAGGAGACAATTAGGTATTGGCAACGGCAGCGACCGCCAAATTTTTGAGATGGGAAATTCTTACAGTTTTGACTTTAGCGGCGTTGGCTTCGCCGTCATGGGGACTGCGCAATCAACGAATGACGAAAACTATGTGTTTGAAGCAGAACTCCGTGTAGACGGAGAACTTATTGAAACCGCAACCTGGCCCACTGATTTTGTTACGCGGCGCTTTTATCTGTTTTGGAAGTATGCCCTTCCTAACGGACAACATAGTGTTGAAGTAAATATTCTCAATCCGTCCGAAGACGCCAACGTCCTTCTGGATGGGATTACCATCTATGGCGCTGAAGAGCTTCCATCTAACTAATTGCTGAATCCAAGAAATGATCAGAATTTCTAATTTGCTTGCTATTGCACCGTTAATTCTCTCTGCCGTCGTCTTAGCCGATCCCGTTAAGATTATTTATGACACTGATATGGGAAACGATGTGGACGATGCTCTTGCCTTGGCAATGTTACATTCACTACAAAATCGGGGCGAAAGTGAACTGTTGGCGATAACAGCAACTAAAGATCACGATGAGGTCGCCCCTTATCTGGATGCTATCAATACATTCTATGGAAGAGGTACGATTCCCATAGGTGTCACAGATAGCGATGTTACTCCCGAGAGAAGCAGGTTTACCGGTGTTACTCTGGAGAGAGATGATGATGAGTACCTATACCCCCACGATTTAAACATAGGGGAGCCTGTGCCTTCGGCGGTACACCTTTTAAGAGAGATCTTAGCTGGGCAACCTGATAATTCAGTGGTGATTGTACAGGTTGGGTTCTCAACTAATTTGGCCGAGCTCTTGCAAACAGATCAAGATAATTATTCCAGTCTTTCAGGTTTAGAGTTAGTTGCGCAGAAGGTCAAGCATATCTCAATTATGGCTGGCTCCTTTGCGCCCATTGGAGATCAAGTTCATCTCGAATACAACGTTGTGCAAGATATTCCTTCCGCTCAATATTTGGCGGAGAATTGGCCGACGCCAGTTTACTGGAGTGGCTTCGAAGTAGGATTAGCAATTCGCTATCCCGCAATCAGTATAGAGAATGATTTTAATTATCTGGATCGTCATCCGATTCCAGAATCCTATCAGGCTTATATTCCGACACCGCATGAAAGACCCACCTGGGATCTAACAAGTGTTTTGTTAGCAGTAAGAGAGGAACGGAACTACTTTGGTATATCAGAGTCAGGAACAGTTACCGTCTTGGAAGACGGTGAGACTATTTTTGAGGCGGATCCAGGCGGGAATCACTTCTACCTGAATATCTCTGATTCTGATATTCGCCTGGTGCAAGAGTTAATGGCTGCCCTGGTCAGTGAGCCGCCCAACGATTAGTTAACGTATCCGTAATAATATCCGCCTACAGCCCGTCACATTATTCCCTTTAAACGGGGCGCTATGCAGCTCGCCAGAAAGCGACTGCCTTTTCGGGCGCGCCTGGAACGTTAATCCGCAACCGGCGCGAATGGTGAACCAAAACAGAACTCTGGAGAAGGGACGTTAAAGGTTACTAAACTATGATTCAAGCGGTAGGCAAGAAAGGCTTTATTGGACTGGCATTTTATTCAGCAGTTGCCGGAGCACAGATCGCTCCCTCTGCAAACCAAGCCTTTGACGGGCTGAAGATAACTCTGTGCGGGACGTCCTCTCCCCTGCCAGCGCCGGGTCGCGCTCAGGCTTGCGTAGCGGTAGAAACGCCCGATCATCTTTATGTTGTCGATGCGGGCTCTGGTTCTGCTGCTACAGCTCAACTAAGCGGCATTCCTTTGAACAAAATGCGCGGTATTTTGGTAACCCACTACCACTCTGATCATATATCCGACATCGGCGATTTTAATTTAAATTCATGGGTCGCAGGCCGACCAACGCCATTGCAAATTATTGGGCCAGAAGGTGTCGACCGTATTGTTGAAGGCCTTAATATTACTTACGAATTGGACAGAGGCTACCGCGTGGCTCATCACGGTGCAGAGCTACTCGATCCAGAACTTGGCATCTTACAAGCTCGCACAATAGGAGAGGAAGTCATTGTTAATGAAGATGGATTGCAGATCACCGCGTTCGAAGTTTCTCATCCACCGATTGAGCCGGCTTATGGTTATCGGTTGGATTACGGTGGTCGCTCTGTAGTGATCAGTGGCGATAGCCTGGTGACCGAAAAAATTGTAGAGCTGTCCGATGGTGCTGATGTGGTAATTCATGACGCGATGGCTTTGCAGCTGGTGCAAGGTATGGAGGCTATGTCCCGCAACGCTGGCAATACTCGAATTGCAACCGTGCTCCATGATCTTCAGGATTATCATGCATCCACCGCAGATTTAGCGCGCCTGGCAACTGAGGCGGAGATTGGACTGCTCGCTTTATATCACCTTGTACCTGCCCCAAGAAATGCCATGGCTATTGCGGCATTCAACGGTGGTTTACCCGACGGCGCTCTTATTACCGAAGACGGCATGGTGATCTCCTTGCCAGCAAATTCAAAAGAGATTACGGTTGAGTAGATACCAGCCAGAGGCGCTTACTTACCACTTGACTGCATCGTCAAGCGGTCTTGATGCTTCAGGCCCCGGCGCAAGCTGGCAATAGCGGGGCCAAACGAGGCCTTGTGCTTGTCTAAATCCTTATTGGGCATCTAGCGGCGGTTCCATTGAGCGCCCCCATCCACTACCAACTCCGCTCCAGATATGTACTTGCCTGTTTCCCCGGCCAGAAACACGACAGCGTTGGCAATATCGTCTCCATCTCCAAACACACCAAGTGGAATACTCTTTGTGACCTTTTCCGCCATACCCTGCTGAATAATCAATCGATCAACGCCCTCGGTTCCTTTTATCGGGCCCGGGGAAATCCAGTTGCAGCGAATTCCATACCCCCCCCATTCCACAGCCAGCGATTTCATCAGATTCTGAATGCCTGCCTTGGCCGCCCCGGCGTGCGCAGCTGTAGGCCAACCGAAGTTGGCTCCGGTGGTGCTGATAGAAATGATACGGCCACCGTCACCGGCATTCTTCAGATAGGGTAATGCCGCCTGACAACAGTTGAAGGTGCCGTTAAGGTCGATTTCAATGACCGTTCGCCAGCCATTCCAGGAAAGCTCCTCTGTCGGGCATATAAAATTGCCCGCAGCGTTGCAAACCAATATGTCCAGCCCGCCATTTTCATCAGCCAATTCATCGATGGCTATCTTTATGCCATCAGGATCCCGAACATCACCGGTACGCCAGGCAACATCAATTCCGTCTTCTGCTTTGAACTGCTCTGAAGCCCTTACAAGATTCTCTTCCTTACGGCTGACGATGCCGACATTTGCGCCCAGCCCGCCGAGCATACGTACAATGTACCAGCCAATCCCTGTAGCACCGCCGGTGACTACGGCACTTCTTCCTGCAAATATATCTGGTGCAAAATTCATAGCTACTCCCGCGTCCTGTTTGTTGTTAGTTATAGGTCTGATTAACTCGGGCAAGGCAACGCTGAACATAACAGCTGCGGAGAACCTAACACTGACTTCCGCCGCGTCTAAGGCGGGATGATCGGAGAGTGAATGGGCGTGCAGGACATCGGCCCCGTCCTCGATGGCGGTTTTGTGCGACTGTCACTCACCAGTTGAGCATCAGGAAAAAAAGAAATCGTCTGCTCCGATAACATATATCAGACCTCGAGCCATTCGGAGCGGATCTCATCTGCTAATTGCAGACTCGCTGAGGTACCTTCATAGACAATTTGGCCATGGCCCATCACATATAACCGATGGGAGATCCGCAGAGCAACATTCAGCTTCTGCTCTACAAGCAGAATGGCAACACCCCGAGACGCAATTTCTTCAAGCAGCCGGGAAACTTGATCAACTATTTTCGGAGCAAGTCCTTCCGTGGGCTCATCAATCATGATCATGTCAGGGTCGCCCATGAGCGTGCGGCACATGCTCAACATCTGCTGTTCTCCACCGCTAAGCACCCCACCTGCAACCTCAGCGCGCTCGGCAAGGTTGGGAAACATCTCGAAAATCTCAGACATCGTCCAGCGGGAATTACGCTGGCCATTCTTCATACCGAGCATCAGATTTTGCCTGACAGTCAGGGTTGGAAAGATATCCCTATTCTCCGGGACATACCCAAGCCCTCGGCTGGCAATCTCAAAGCTGGGCCTTCCTGCGATCTCCTCACCCTTGAATTTAATCGAGCCGACCGGGCTGACTTCACCGATAATTGATTTCACCGTGGTGGAGCGACCCACGCCATTGCGCCCAAGAAGACTGACGATCTCGCCTTCCTGCACATTGAATTCAACACCCTGAAGGATGTGACTTTTACCGTAGTAGGCGTTGAGCTCGGACACCTCAAGCATCATCACCTCCCGCATCTGTGAGGATAGCCTCACCTAGATAGGCCTCCTGCACTTTGGGGTTCGCCCTGATCGCCTGCGGAGAATCACTGGCAATGATCTCGCCGTAGACCAACACCGAAATTCTATCCGCAACATCAAACACGATGTTCATATCGTGCTCAACCATCACCAGGGTCTTACCCTCAGTGATCTTCCGGATTAAAGACACCGCCGCTTCCGCCTCGCTAAGGCTCATGCCGGCGACCGGCTCATCGAGCATAATCAGATCAGCACCGCTAGCAATGGCGACGCCAAGCTCTAGCGCGCGCTGCTGCGCGTAGGCCAGCTCCCCGGCCGGAAAATCGGCACGATCAGATAGACTGATCTCTTCAAGAAGGTGCATCGCCCGCGCATTGAGTTCCGTCTGGCGGCCGAGCAAGTGTCTGAATGAGTAGCCAAGGCCTTGCTTCCACAACATGCCGCAGCGCACATTTTCAAAAACCGAAAGTCGCGGAAAGATATTGGTAACCTGAAAACTTCTGGCCAACCCAAGGCGCGCAATCTCGTAGGGCGGATGATTCTGAATCTCTTGGTCACGAAAGGTTATCCGCCCTGAGCTAGGCTGATATTTACCGCTAATCAGGTGAAACAAGGTAGATTTACCCGCGCCATTAGGCCCGATGATCGCGTGACGCTCTCCGGCCTGAATGTCAAGATTCACGCCTCGGATGATTTCGGTCTTTCCGAAAGACTTGCTCACATTGTGCAGGGACAGGATGCTCATCAGCTTGGACCACGTTCGGTCGTATCCTCGCTCTGGTTCGCTTCTTCCCAGGCTGAAGTCAGCTGCCCGAGAGAACGCCGGCAGGCAAAATGCGAGGCTGCTCCCACGGAAGTCAGTGCAAACCAATGCAGCGCATTCCCAGAATCCAGCGTAACGAACAGAAACCTAAAGGACTCGCCGCCATGATGCAACATTTCTATAGCAGCCAAAATCGAGCCACCAAACATGATCGCCGGAATGCCTGTAATCAGGTAAGGCAGCACCAATGAGGATAGCCTGCCCCTCAGCCAAGCGGTCTGATGCATCATGATGAATCCAGCAAATCCTCTTGGAAGAAACAACACCGTCAGCACGAACATAATTCCGAGGTACAGCATCCAAAGCTCGGTGTAGTTGCTGAGCAGGGAGTTCATCAGCGTCAGCACAACGGCGCCGATGATCGGTCCAATAAAATAACCAAGGCCACCGATATAGGCCATCAGCAGGACCCGGCCTGAGGTGACCGCGTTCAGATTTTCTTCGGTAATGAACTCATAGTTCAGCGCAAACAGCCCACCTGCCACGCCCGCAAAAAAGCCTGAGCTGCAAAACGAGATAAAGCGCACGCGCCGGGCGCTGTATCCGATGAACTCGGCCCGCTCGGGGTTTTCACGAACCGCATTGGCCATGCGTCCGGCAGGCGTTTGAGTAAAGAGGTACATAAAAACGGTAGAAGCAAAAACCCAGCCGGCACTCAGATAATAGATCTCCACATCCTGGAAGAATTCGATTCCAAAAAAGGGCGGGCCAAAGGTGCGATCCGCACTGACCCCCGCCTCACCGCCAAAAAAACTGACGAAGATTAATGACGAGGCAGCAACCAGTTCGCCAATGCCCAGCGAAATCATCGCAAAAACTGTCCCTGCTTTGTGAGTGGAGAAACTGCCGACAAAAATTGCGGCAATCAGCCCGATCAGCCCACCCACCAGCGGAATCAGAGTAATGGAGAAATAAACCGTTTCAAACTCGATCATGATCAGCGCGTGTACAGCCATAAATCCGCCCAGACCGAAATACACCGCATGACCAAATGAAAGCATCCCGCCCTGACCCAGCAACATGTTGTAGCTGAGCGCAAAAACAATAGCGATCGCCATCTGGTTGAAGATGGTAATTGCCAGCACGGAATCAAACAGCTGAGGCAGGCCAAGCAGGGCAATGAGATAGCCAACCCATGGGGCGAATTTACCCATCAGTGCATCACTCCTCTCGCTTTCCAGCAAGGCCCGTCGGCCGGAAGATCAGCACTAGCACCAGCAGCAGAAAAGGCAGAACGGGCGCAATCTGCGGCAGCGTCAACGTCCATAGGTCGTTGAGCGGGTGATCTCTTGAGAAGTCGAGACCAAGCAGATTCAGCAGGTCAGGCATCCCTAAATTCGAGGCAATGGCGTAACTTTGCAGCAGACCGATCATCAAAGACGCGACAAAAGCACCTCCCAGCGAGCCGAGCCCGCCAATCACAACAATCACAAACACAATGCTTCCCAGGACCACAGCCATGCCGGGGAAAGTCGTCAACACCGGTCCGGCAATGACGCCGGCAACACCTGCCAGGGCAGTGCCAACACCGAAAACCGCCATAAAAATCAGTGGAACATTGTGTCCGAGATTGGCGACGGTATGTGGATGAGTGATAGCTGCCTGAATGATAATGCCAATACGACTGCGCGTAAGCACATAAAACAGTACAAGAAATATCCCCACTGAAATGGTAATCATGAATCCCCGATAGGCTGAAAATTCCTGACCAAACAGGACGAACAGCGGAAAATCTAGCAGGTCAGGCGACCGATAGTTTTTGGTATCAGCCCCCCAGAAAAACTGCACTGCTTCCTCAATCAGAAAGGCAAGACCAAAGGTAAACACCAACTCTGCCACATGACCGTAGGCATGCACTCGCCGCAGCGCATAACGCTCTACTAAGGCGCCTAATGTCCCAACCAGTAGTGGCGCAAAAAAAAGTCCTGCCCAGAATCCAAGCTTGAGGGAAACCGAATACGCAAAGTAGGCACCCAGCATATAAAAGCTGGCGTGGGCGAAGTTGAGCACCCCCATCATACTGAAAATTAGCGTCAGACCGCTTGCCAGCATGAACAGAAGTAGGCCTGTCACTAGACCATTGAGCGTTGAGAAGACAAAAACTTCCAGCATGATACGGCGCAACCAGGGGTTGTTTGCCTCAGCGGCGTGGCCTGCGCATGCGACAGCTGTGATCGACTACCGTCTCGTCTCCGCCCACCGAGAAATCTCGATAGAGACCAAATCCGGAGTTGTCGGCATCCACAACGATGTTCTGGTCCGTGTGCACGGAAATGTGGAGCGGCTGAATAATCTGATGGTCCTCGCCGCGCATCCACAGCTCTTCACCGCTCATGTTGGTGAATCGCATGTCTTCAAGGGCCAGGGCGATATCATAGGGATCTGTGCTCTGAGAAGCTTCCATCGCCTGCACCAGCATCTGCAGCGCATTGGTGATGCGAAACTGCGTCATGTCATTGTTCGGATTGAGCCGCTTGAAATTTCTGGTATATGCCAACCGCTCTTCCGTGGGTAAAGGGTTCCCCGCATCGTTGTGCACCAAATAAATTTTATCGACGCCATCCGCGCCCAGCGTTGCGGTAATTCCGTCATAGGCTGCATAAAACGTATAGATGGGAATATCGAGCCCGCTGTCGATTATCGATCGTGCTAGGGAGACCATGTCAGCCCCAAAGTTGCCGGTAATGACCGCATCGGCATCAGACGAAACAATTTTCGTGACGTAGGGAGTAAAGTCTTTAACCTGCCCGATTGGATGAAACTCATTGCCCACGATCTCAATGTCCGGACGTTTTTCCCTCAACAATGCTATCGACGTGTCGGACACCACCTGCCCGAAGGAATAGTCCTGGCCGATGATATAAATCTTTTTAATGTCAGAGCTCATGGCAATGTAATCGGTCAGCACATTGAGCTTCATCACAGCATGGGCGTCAAATCTGAAATGCCAGAAGCTGCACTGCTCATTAGTCAAAATCGGGTCAACAGCAGAGTAGTTGATCTGCAGAATTTCCTGCCCCGGGTTCCGACGGTTGTGTCTGCTGATAGTCGAGTTCAGCGTGTTGGCTACTGCGGAGCTGTTACCCTGAAAAATAATCCGCAGCCCTTCACTTACCGCGCGTCTAAACTGAATCTGCGTATCAGTAGGGCTCTGCTTATTGTCCAGCGGGACAATCTCGATCATGCGACCCCCAAGAATGCCTCCCTTAGAGTTAAAGAGTTCGTCCGCAGCGTACTGCAATTGCTTGAGACCGCTGGTGCCGATGGCAGCGAATGTGCCCGACAAAGGGTCGATAAAAGCGATTCGCACAGGCTCCTGGGCAGAAGTAGTACTGAGGGCCGACAGCACGAGGCCGGTAAGAAGAAATCTGAGGGTGTTTCTGCAGTGTAGTCTTTTCATTATTAATATTTCTTGTTAATCAATTCACTCGACCATCATACCGAGTTTATCAGCTCTACCCTATTGTTTTCTCAGCCCTTCCCGTCAGAGATTAGACCCTCAGCTGTTATCGTCTGAGTGCTCTGAACTCCCCACCGCCGTACTCAGGCACATTCCTCTGAAAGAGGCGCCAGTAGTGCCATTCTTCGGTAATCTGCTCGATTCCCTTAGCATCGACGGTCTTCACAATCGGTGACTCGCCGCCCCGCAGTCGGGCCACCTCGTCTCGATCCTGGACCAGCACGGCCGTCATGTCATACAGTTTGCCATCAATCTTAAGACGTACTCTCGGGTCACGCTCCACGTGCGCCCACCAGGTCTTGCCGTTCGGGAAGCCTTGCTTCAGTCTGAAGGTCTGTGCACTCGACTGCAAGTACAACGCCTCACCGCGAGGCACAAGCAAGACTCGAACAGAGTGAGGAATACCGTACCAGGTGCGGGTCTCCATCGCCGTGGCATTTTCTCCGAAGGGATCATCGAACTGATTAACCCAGTCCCAGTTCTTCACCGGCTCACGAGCCAGCTCACCGGTCAACCATAATCCCGGTCGTGCTGAGCGACCGGCTTCGGCGTACGCCTCAAAGCTCGGATGCCCCGGGTCTAGGCCCGTGATCCTGAGCACGATGAGCATGCCCGCCAGCACCGGGGCAACTGTTAGAACGATAATCTTGAACCACTTCATCCAGAATATGCTCCTCCCGCGCTTCACTCACTATTTTTGGCTTGGTCGGCTACGCGGGCACCGCGCAAAATATTCACCATGCCATAGTTACCTTCATGACATGCATATTCGTATACCTGGCCCGCTACTTTATAGAACGGGATCAAGCCGACAACCTGATCGGTGAAGGTATCAGGGTCAATGACGTTAAATTCGTAGTCGATTCTGTCGACAGCTATCCGCTTGAATTTTTCCACGAGCAATTTGTTTTCTGAACTCCCCAGGCCGAAGAAGGAATGGGTCAGACCGTTAAAATTCCGAGTCTCAACAACCAAAGTGTCACCCTCCCAATGGCCTCTTGAATCACCGGTCCACAGCCCAATGGCTTCATCAGTGTGCGGTCGACCATCCAGAGGCACCATACGGGCGTCATGGACCATTTCCGTCAGGATCACAACGTGATCTTTATTCTGCACGATCTGCACGTTGTTATTGTAGAAGCTCGGATTCACAGGTGGTCCGGCGTTGAAGCCCATGATGCATCGGTCCGACAACGGGCGATCCTCAGGGCCATCTGTTGCGAAAGTGACGCCCAGTGCACTACGCACAGGTCGCGCCGGAGCCTGACCAAGAACTGGACGGTATGCGTCCTCCTGCAAAGCGGGTAGCCTGCCATTGCCCGGATAAATGATATGGGACGTCAGTCTCTCCTCCCCGAGACCAGCACTCTCTATCCAAAAATCATTATAGGCCTCATCGACGCCGGTGCCGGGAATCGCAGCATCAGAGGCATCGTCTCTCGCCTCAGACTTGGCTTCAAGCTCTGCAATTTCTTCCTCATTCAGAAACTGCCGGTCACCGTATCGAAGCGGGCGCTGCATGGGAGTATCAGAGGAGAAATTCCAGACCCCCTGAAGGTCAGGCGCACCCCACTCCGTTCGGGGCGCGGTATAGGATTCAGCCGCCAAACCAACGCCAGGGATCAGAGTTAGGGCCAGGATAGAAAGAACCATACAGCACTGCATGTGATTTGCCTTTTTTGACCAATTCAGAAAAGAAAAACAGATTCGTATAACAATATGAACACGCCGTGGGCGTTACTGCAAAATTTTCGGTGCGACCGCCCCCGCTCTAAGAAGGTGCAGACCGTGCCGGAGACTTGTAGTAATAAACACGACTGAAGAACACCCCGTAAAGAAACAGACCAAGCGACAGCACCATGGCCGGCAGCAGAGCATTGAGTGTGCCGAATGCTTCAATAATAAATCCCAGAACGATCGCACCAATCGGTGCACTGCCGAGAAGACCTAACGTAAACACCGACATTATCCGGCCGCGAAATTCTTCGGTGGCGGATTCTTGGACGATCGTTCTAGCAAGAGTGAGAGTGACGCCCATGTTAATTCCCCACAAGATGGCTGCAATGGCGAATGCCCACAAGGCGGGCTGCATCCACATGATCCCCAAGATAAACATTCTAGACAGCTGCATAAGTAGGAATATCCGGCCTGGTCGCTCGAGCGGCATAAAACGCATCATTACGAGACTGGAAGTTGTGGCGCCACAATAAAAAATCACCATCATCATGGAGAGTAGAAATGCGTCACCTTCATAAATTCTNCGAACGATGAACGGAAAAACCGTCATGAAAGACCCGGCGTTGAAAATACTGGAGATNAAATTTATNGAAAGTGCNTGTGNNATAACCGAATTCGCAGCAATCGCTGCCAGGCCTTTCTTAAGCTGCAGCAGCGTAGNTTCTCTCGTANCTGTCTTCGGCTCGCTTCTACTGATTCGCGCGACCATTAGCGCTGCAAGAGCAAAGCAGGCCAGCTGAATAAGCAGCACTGGGATCAGCCCTAGCACCTCCAGCGTGCCGGCAACTGCCAGCCCCATAATCTGCACAATAAACCCTATCGCTGAGGCGGCTGAAACTGACTTCTGCACCTCACCTCGCGCAACCCGATTCAGCAGGGCCTGTTGCGCCGGGCTAGTGTATGAAATCACGAAGCTCATACCCAGACCCCAGAGCAGAATATTCCAAAGCGCAATCTGTGAAAAAATCAGCATGGCTACCAAAAACAGCGGCAGAACTGGCGCGCAGGCATAGACTTTAATCAGCAGACTGCGGGGGTCCATGCCATCAGCCTTGGCTCCCCCTAAAAGGATCAGAATAATGCCTGGAATACCCACGATCGCCTGCACCAGGCCGACCTCACTGGCAGGCAGTTCGAGGACGCCAATCAGAATCCAGGCGAGCAGCAACTGCTGCATCGCGATGGCAATCCCGGCCAGACCGGTAGACATGAGGTACGGAGCAAACTCCGAAGAGACACTCTCTGAGGTAGGTTCAGCGGCTACTGGTGGCTTCATTCCAAAGGTATAGCACTCAAAGGTCGCCAGAGGCAACGGCAACCCTGAGAACTGCAGACACTGCTCGGTCTATGTGTGATCGATATGCGCCGGCAGACTCATCAGAATGAGAAGCAATCATGACACCACTCTTCAGAGAGGGGCTGCTTTCTCTATCCTCGGTATGCAAGCTATTCGCATTACTCGAAGGGCCTAGCAACTTCAGGCGGTTTAATATTCGACGACGTTTCTCTGGGTCACGCGCCAGTAGTACCACTTTGCTACGACTTCTTCTGAGCCGTCGTCATTCAGGCGTGTCGTCACCGGCGATCTGCCTAGAATACGCTCCAGCTCAACCGGATCATGGACCAGCGCAGCCGTCATCTCATAAATTTTGCCGTCAATTTTAAGGCGCACCCTGGGGTCACGCTCTACATTTGCCCACCACTGTTTGTAGTGGGGGAAGGCTCTACTAAGGCGCTCTCCTCGCGCGCTTCCGCCGATATAAAGATTTTCTCCTCTGGGCGTCGGGAGTATTGTTACCGAGTAGGGAATACCATACCGAGTTCTTGTCTCTAACATTATCGTATTCCCTCTTACAGGGTGCTCAACGTCCTGAACCCAATCCCAATTGTCCACAGGCTCGCGCGCAAGTTCTCCCTTAAGCCAAAGACCAGGGTATGTCATTCGACCGCGCTGGTTGTAGGCCTCAGTGGTGTAGTCCATATACTCCGGCTCTAAACCTGTAATACGGAGTGTAAAGATAGAACCAAGTACCAAGAGTAATACCGTTGCTATCCCGACCAGCAATTTATTCATAACCGTTCTCCAATCCCGATTGACTCTAGATGCCCGGCAATCTATTTCGGCAAAGCCACAAACAATTATTAAAGCGAACCAATATTCCTTTGACTTTCATTAATTTCGAGCAGACTTTAATCTCGCATGTCGCCTCCAAATAAATCCTGTCTTGAGATCAAAATCGATACTGGAAGTAAAACCGAGCGGATCTGGGTTCGAACACACGATAGTGACTATCAGCAACTGGCTTCTGTTCCCTCCTCAATTGAGATTCGTAGAAATACTCTATGTCATGGTCATCAGAATCGAATATGTTCAACAGATCAAGCGAAATCTGCAAGGAATCACTTATATCAAAACCAAGGCGAAGATTGGTCATACTACTACCCTCAGCTCTTACTTCGCCTCCAATTGGATAGTCACTGAATTGCCGGACACGCAAATGGGCAAAAAATATTTCATTTGGCTGGTAATTAATTCCTACACTTACCACCTCATCAAGCGCACCGGGAATCTCTAAACTTCCGTCGACAGGTTCAACGAAAGTCGAGTCTGTATATGCATATTCAAAATCCAACCCCACCGCGTCACTGATTTGATAATAGGTCGTTAATTCAAAACCATATCGCTCACTCCCGAACCCGGTATCTTCAGTGCTTCCGGCGTCACCTAAAAACAAAAGCTCTGAATCTATATCAAGTTGCCAAATAGCGAGGGTAGTATTTACCTTATCGGTAGAGTAAATACGCCACCCCAGCTCCGCACCAAGAGCAGGCACAAGTGGGTCAGCAGAATCAGCCTGGAGACCCGAAAGCGGGTCTCGGGTAGTTAAAACACCACGCGCATCATTACTATGAAAGCCGTTGCCAAGGCTGGCATACAGTTCGTGGTTGCTGTGTAAGGCATATATTATACTCACTGACGCTGTTGTGATGCTGTCATTAGCTCGCCCAGAATTAGCAGGAAGTGTTGATGGTCTAGCTGCTTCTAAAGCTTTAACATCGAACTCGAATCTATCGTGCCGCAATCCGAGTATTGACCTGAGCCGTTCTGTCCAATTTATTTCGTTCTGCCAATAAACACCGGCGCTTTGTTCCTGGACGGCATCCAAACGCCCATGCGAAACGAAGCGTCGACTGGCAGAGTTTACAAACCCAACTTGATCGACGTCATCACTTCTCAAGTCGACACCAAAACGATTGCTTACCGATTTTCCTGCCCAACTATGCTCAGAGCTCCAAATAGCCTTTCCCCCGAAAATTTTTCGATCATCTAACTGAGTGGTTTGATCACCTGCCGGATTACTGAAGTAGCTGAAATTTTGGAATAAAGTTAAATCATAATCTATGACATACATTGATGCAGAAAGATTACCTGCGCCGTGATCTGAGTCTAAAGCGAGTGACAAGCTGTATCGGGAAGATTCACCACCTGATGTGGGATCTATAGATCCGAATTTTGAGATTAGCCCGCTCCTTACCGCTCGATGCGGAATCTGGTCCGCGGAGTTCCACTTATTTTCATAGGCCATCAGCGAGAGACTGAATTTACCGGAGTCTCTTTCCCAGCTCTGTTTGATTTGAATATTGGTTTTGCCTACATCTTCATCGACGGAGTCCCAAGGACCCTCGTAGGCCTGATGCTCAAAGCCAAATGTTAAGTTCCCTCCAAAGCTCTCTCTATTTCCAGTTAACAATGCTCTCGCATAGCCAAATTCTCCAGCTCCTAGCTGAATTCGATTGGGAGTTGTTTGACCACGAGTGTAAATGCTTGCAGACCCAGCACCAGAAAAATCACCAACATCTGAATAGTAGGAGCCCTTTCGATAGATGATCTCTTGTATCATCTCAGGAATGATAAAATTAAGGTCAGTATAACCTTGGCCATGTGCATGACTGCGCATGTTGATCGGCATATCATCTAATTTAGTAGCGAAGTCTGTCCCGTGATCTAAATTAAATCCGCGCAGGAAAAATTGATTAGCTTTGCCGCTGCCACTATGTTGAGTGGCAACTAATCCCGGCACCGTTTCTAGCACATCGCCAGCACGCAGCAAGGCGCGTTGCTCGATCTCACGAAATGAGACCCTGCCTTCAGAAGCGCTAACGGCGTTTCCAATCAGATCTACTTTTCGGCCAACAACTTCTATCTCGAGGACTGAGTCTTGTGACCATACATTCAAAGGGCAAAGTACCGTCAAACAAATCCATAGTTGTAAGCATCGTAACTTTAAGAATGCGTTGATTGCATGCCTCCAAGATAGGGAGCTACGAATAGTGTGTCTGAGAAAGCCAACCAAGGCGTCAGTGGACAGCTTGGCCAGGTAGTATACAAGATGGGTGACGGCTTAGTGTATGTTGGATGAAGAAAGACCTTAGCGTTTAAGTAAAGACTGCACTGGTGGCGAACTCAATAAATAACTTAGTCTGAAAGTCAGACCAATCGCCGGTCGTTGTTATCTCGAGTAGACTGGGCTCATGGATAGGCCAACTGTTTTCGATTTTAATCGCGCTCTGACCCTGACCCGGCAATGCCCGGTGTACCAGCCGACCCCTCTTCTGAAAATCAAAGCACCGTCTGGTCACCAACTTATGGTCAAAGATGAAACCAGTCGCTTTAGGATGGGCGCATTCAAGGCACTCGGCGGCATTTATGCAATGGCGACAATTCTGATTGCACGATGGCGAGTAGAAAATCAGACGGACCTCAAGCCTGAGTGTCTGTTTATGGAAGAAATTCAGGCCTGGAGCCGCCAGTTTACCTTTGTCTGTGCCAGTGCGGGTAACCACGGCCTCGCCGTTGCCAGGGGCGCGAAGCTTTTTAACGCCGGCTGCCGTATTCATCTGGCGGACAACGTCCCTGTCGCCTTCGAGAACAGGCTGTTAACACTTGATGCCACCGTCGTGCGTTCGGGAGCAAACTATGAGGAGAGCATGCGCGCAGCCGTGGCTGACTCCGCGAACGGGGAAATTCTGCTCTCGGACAGCGCCTGGCCGGGCTACAGCCACATCCCTTTTCTGGTGATGGAAGGCTATACGGTTATGGCGGAGGAAATGCGGGCAGGCTTCCAGGCTGAGGGCCCGTGGCCAACCCATGTCTTTCTGCAGGCTGGTGTTGGCGGGCTGGCTGCTGCAATCACCTGCCACATTCGGAGCATTTGGTCTCACCAGCCAAAGATCATCGTTGTCGAACCCGACGCCGCTGCCTGCATCATGGAGAGTCATCGGCGAAAAACCCTGACCGAGGTAAAAGGGCCGGTATCTTCGATGGGCCGGCTGGACTGTAAGTCGCCCTCAACCCTTGCCTTCGACATCCTACACCGGCAGGCGGATAAGTTTGTTTGTATAAGCGATCTGGATGCGGAACGAGCAGTCGAATTTCTGGCTACCCATCAGCTGTGCACAACCCCCTCGGGCGCGGCTGGCGTAGCAGCCGTACTGGGCGCAGCCGAACAAAATCTGGAGATACCGGAGAACGCGGTTTGTCTGGCGCTGGTAACCGAAGCCGAAACCTGATCAGATTCAGGCAGACCCGCCGCAGCAAGGGCATCCACCGCCGCCGCTTAGCATTACAGATTCCGCCGCCTTTGCATTTTGCTCCGCGGTACGCTTTGTCTCCGCCACGAAAGAAGCGTTGCTAGCCGTCGGGGAATCTGGCGGATTCATAGCCACACCCTGCCCGAAATAACCGGTGCGAATCTGATACTGGTGATCGCCGATCTCAGTGTCAAAACTGATCGTGTTGGCATCCAAAACCTGTATCCCATTGACCGGTGACCCATTTTTTATCAACACGGCCTGCGACGCATTGGGCAAATTCGTGATCCGCAGGCTGGTTGCTAGTCCTGCAGCGTTGCGGTCGCCTACATATGTTCCGACATGAAGGACACCATTCTCTGTATCATTCCAGGCGGTGCTGACACCGAGGTTTGGATAATCCACCCCCTCCAACGTCGGCGCGGAGTACTTATCCATGTGTTTAGCTTGAAATGCATCGACCCAGTTGCCCTCTGCAATTTCGCTCATCATTTGCTGTGCAGTGGAGGTTCCGCGTGGCCAGGGCTCTTCTAGATTTGACCACCAGCCGAATCGATCGCCGTTTTCTCCGAAAAATTTGGGCTCTGAGTATTGTTCGGCGGCATCCTGGAGACGGCTAAATACCACGTCATCGCCCAAAGCTTTAGCCATCACCTGAACGAGGGGACTGGGCCTGATGTCCCGTGACGGATCGCGATAGCCGGAGGCATTAACCACAGCTTCATAGATCTGAGTTGCAATCTCAGGGGATTGAGGTAGCAGATAAAAGGCAGTCCCGGCACCCGTAGCGCCGGACCCTGGCAGGTTGACTTTGAAGTTTGCGAGCGGGTCATAGTAGATCGTCGACCATTCGATCTCATTCTGTGCATTGATGCCGAGATAGTTGTCCCGCATGAATTCAACCCAATTTTCAAAACGGCCGTGGGCGTTCGTGACACCCAGCTGATCAGAGAGATAAATGCCCAGCCCCGCCGCTGAATTGCAGAACGGCCATATCTTTGTGTTCTCACAATGGGGCCCCTCCGGATGGTCAGTGTACTGTTGATGCAGGTGTTCAACGATCCGCGGCTGAGTCCACTCGAACTGTTCATTTTCAAACCCGGCGATTTCCCAGGGCCGCTCCCACTTGTCGTCACCGGAGACGTACTTATAGATAGACAGAACGAGATTCAACCACCCACGAAAGAAGAGATTGCCGTCTGCGCCGATCGGGTCCGGCTGCATACCCCAGGGTTCCACGCCATTTGCTGTCCAGCCGGGACGATCATATCGGTCCCGGATTTGCTCAGGCCAAGCCTGATAGCCAAGCGCGTTGAAAGCATTGTATTGATCCCGCTGGGGGCTCGGGCCAATAAACGTGTTCCAGTCAATGGCAGCCCAGTACGAAGTGTGACGGCTAGCGAGTTCATCCATGATGCGGGTATAAACCTCTCGCCAGGCCGGCGTCTGGTCTGCCATCAGCAACACAGGATAGCTAGAGTCAGCCAGATCAAATCGTCCGTAACTGAGCATCGGCGGCGCAGCGTATTGGTCCCACCAGGGATGAGGGCCGATGCCATCGTCATCCCAGTTTATATCGCCGCGCGGAATTTGAATGCCCCAGGGCAGTTCCAACTCCTCCCGATAGCCCCAGTCGTCGGGGGTAGTCGCTTTTTCCCAGATGAAGCGCAACCAGCCTTTTGTGCGGTCATTGTGTGAAGGAAACGCAGGCGTGGCAGTTCCCGGCTGAGCTACAATGCCACCCGATCCGAGAGTGGCGGCACCGCCAATTACGGCGGCGCGCTTGATAAAATTGCGTCTGCTTTGCTGTCTTTGTTCAGCCATGAGTTTCCCTTTGTTCGATTTGCCGCTGACAGAGTTTTACGATGAATCATTATGTGGCGAAAACCGCCTGAAAGCGAGCCACGGAACAAAGGGTGCGCAGGCTTTAGCAAAACTCAAGTTCGCCTCCCGAACTTGCGTTTTCCATTGAGAGTAATTATCGTTTGCGTCCCGCGGACAATCATCCAGCACATTCCAGCACATTCGATTTGCGAGAGAGGCATGTTTCGAAGGGTTTTTTTTTGGCTACATCTGAGCGCCGGCGTTTTCGCGGGACTCATCATCCTGATGATGTCCGTAACCGGCGTCATAATGACCTATGAACGCCAGCTGCAGAGTTGGGAAGACGCCCCTTACTACTATCATCCAGCGCCCGGAGAGCGACGCCTGACAGTCGATGAACTGATCCTTGCAGCCAATCGCACCGAAGGCTTCAAGACTGATAACTTGATACTTGCTTCGGCAGAAGATGCTCCCTTTATCGCCAGGATGGGCCGGTCCCGAACGCAGCACCTAAACCCCTACACCGGCGAAATCTACACCCCCCACAGTGATTCCCTAAGCGGCTTCTTTGCTGGTGTCAGGACCCTGCACCGCTGGTTTATGATGACAGGCGAAGCCCGGTCCACTGCAAGAGACATCACGGGCGCAGCCAATTTGCTGTTTTTGTTCCTGTTGCTGAGCGGCATTTATCTGTGGCTACCCAAAGTATTCACCTGGGCCACCTTGAAAGTCAGGGTGTGGTTCAATCCTCTCGCCAACACTTCAGCTGCAAGAGACTTTAATTGGCATCATGTTTTTGCTTTCTGGGCGGCCATCCCCTTGATTGTCATCATCCCGACCGCGTCGGTTTTTAACTACGGCTGGGCGAATACCCTTGTCTACACGCTGGCGGGAGATAGCCCTCCGAAGCGTTCGAATTCCGCGCCACCCGACCCTGAGGAAGAGCCCCGCGATGCGGTTTCTCTGGACGCCCTTGTGTCTACTGCACATAGCTATAGCGCCAGCTGGAACACCCTCAGTTTCAGCCTGCCAGCCCCTGGGGCGCAGAATATGACCTTTACGCTGGATGAGGGCAACGGTGGCGAGCCGCAGAAACGGCATACCGTCACGGTGAACAGGGTGTCTGGAGCTGCGGTGGCTTTCGTTCCCTTCACTGACCAGTCGCCTGGCGTGCAGGCCCGCAGATGGGTGCGCTTTTTACACACCGGTGAGGCACTCGGTCTGGCCGGACAAACACTGGCAGGACTCGCTTCTGCAGCGGCTGCTCTGCTAGTATGGACTGGTCTCTCCCTGGCACTGCGCCGTTTTCTGCGCTGGAGGGTCCGGACCAACAATTCAGTCTCCGAGACCGCCACGCCACAAAGCTCCTCAGCAGACTGAATTCAGTCGCGTACTGCTCTCTCAGCCATGTCATTCAAGACATCGATGTAATGCACCTGAGTGCCAAAACCGCAGTGCCCGTGATACGGCAGCCAGGTAAATTGTGCATTCGCAGCAGGTGCCTCCTGCACATTAAGCGTTTCCTCAAGATAACGTAGGCCGTTGGTCAGGTAGTAGTTGTCCATATCACCCATCCAGAATTGCAGCTTGCCAGCCAGCGCGGGGCCTATGGTGTGCCAGTTGTCCTGCACGTAAAGATCAAGATCCCAGGGTCGCCAAGAATCCGCCACGGCCGGATTGATTGCTCCGGTTCTCTGGTCCCACACTGGAATCGGGTGCCCTTGCTCATCAGGCTGTCCATAGACCGCATTCCAAGCTCCCCATTGCTGGCCTGAAGTGACGTAGCTGTCTCCGCGGCCCATCGCCGCTTCCATCCGCACCTCATCAGCGATGCTGAATCTCGGGTCTCCATTGGTGGCTCGTGCGCTGGGTCGGATCATACCGCTGGCGCTGGTGAAGGCGTTGTCATCGCTGTACAAATTGACGAGCTGAAAAGCTCGAAAGCTGGGCGAATCCGGGCTTAGCGAATAAGCGCCATTAAAGTAATCCGGATAGAGAATTTGCAGCGCCATGGAAACCCACCCCCCCGTCGAACATCCGGAAACGAACCGACTGGAGGATAAATCCGCAATCGGAAATTTCTCCACCAGATAGGGGAACAGCTCGGTGAAGTTAGCATCCGCATAGGGGCCGGATACGGCGCTGTTCATCTGATATGAATCTCCATAAGGCGATTCACCGTCGAGAAACACTATAACTGCGGCAGGCGTGCCACTACCCAGCCAGTACTCAGTAAACTGATCATCATTCAGCAAGCGCTGGCTCCGCGTGTAGCGACCATTTAGGCCGGCCACGTGGAAAAGCACCGGATAACGCTCGCTGCTGCCGGGTTCGTAAGCAGCCGGCAGCAGTACCGATGCGCGTAGAAAAATTTCTTCGCCGTAAAAGGTGGACAACAGCTCTGACCGAATTCGCACGAATTTGAGGAGCTTTGTTTCTTCAGGCAGCTGTTCGGCAGGCACTGTTTCGCTCAAATTGAACTGCAGCGAGACGGGGCCATCAGCAACCGCGACCGTCTGGGTCAGCGAAAACCGGTTACCGGGCGAATCAAGATCAGAGAGCACCTCATTCACATCAAAAAGTGCCTGTGCACGCCAGCTGCCCTGAGCAATCTTGGCAGGTGAATTGTGTGGGAATCCGGCCGAAGGCGAAAATTCGAATGATTCACCATCCCAGTTCTCCAAATCAACCGCAAAAAAAGGCGAGGCAGTGCGTGGTGAAGGGTTAGCCCCGATTGTCAGGCGTGGCTCGGTTTGTGTTTCCTGCGTAAACACGATGAAAAGCCGCCCGGATTGAACGTCCTCAATCCCGGTCAGAGAGACGGTGATGCTGGCAATTTCAGCAAATGCCATCTGCGTCATGATGAGCGCAGCAACGGTCCAGCCCGACACGATTGGATGAAAAATTCGCATAATATAACTCCAAG
>PBTW01000056.1 GCA_002729315.1 Gammaproteobacteria bacterium | reverse complement strand
GCTGGTGGAAGAAATCGAAGCTGGCGCAGATACGCTAATGGCTATGAATACTGAGGAATTTTGAGGCACTTTGCAAAATCTTGTCTCGCAGCGATTCTGAGCCCCACAGGCATTTCGCGTGCTTTCATTCACTCTGTATAATCGGCAGCCTAACACACAGGATATGCGAATGATCAGAGTCGCGATCGCCGGTGTTGCTGGCCGTATGGGCCGAGCGCTCGTGCAAGCCGTAGACGCCCAAAAGCCTGAGCTGCTGACAACTGCGGCCTCGGTCCTCGCGGACGATCCTGCGCTGGGCCAAGACATCGGTATCACCGCGCTAGGTCAGCCAACAGGCGTCATGGCAGTGACTGATCTTGAGGCAGTCACCGACGATTTTGATGTTCTGATTGATTTTACTTCGCCAACTTCCAGTCTGGTTCACCTCGAGCTCTGCCAGCACTATAAGAAGTCAATGGTGCTTGGGACAACCGGCTTCAGCGCCCCAGAAAAAGATAAGATCGCTCGGGCTCAGTTGCCACTGGTATTCGCGCCGAATATGAGCGTCGGGGTTAACCTCTGCTTTGATTTACTGGCGCGTGCTGCCCGCGTTTTGGATGACGAGGTTGACATAGAGATCATCGAAGCGCACCACCGGTTCAAGAAGGATGCTCCGTCAGGGACTGCGCTGCAGATGGGTGAGGTTGTTGCTAAGGTTCTGGGACGCAAGCTAGATGAGGTGGCAGAGTATGGTCGTGAGGGGTCCAGTGAAACACGTGACCCGAAAACTATCGGCTTCAACACCATTCGTGCAGGCGACATTGTTGGCGATCATACGGTGCTTTTTGCCGCTGACGGTGAGCGCGTTGAAATTGCCCACAAAGCCAGTAGCCGGATGACGTTTGCGCACGGTGCCGTTCGGGCTGCCCGGTGGCTGTCGGGCCAACCCGATGGCGTGTATTCAATGCTGGATGTTCTGGAGCTAGGTGCAGACTAGGGTTATCTACAGCGGTTTGTGGATAAACTGTTGAGAACGGGTACAACAGCGTCAACAGCTATCGCTTAGCGAAAAAAGTGGCGCTTACCTGAAAAATCTGGCTTCAGCAGATAGACACAACTGACCAAGCTTTTATACAATTTCGGCTCAGTATGACGCATGCTGAGATCTTACAGAACGGAAGAACAACGTGAAAAGCGGAGTGAGGATTTCCTCTCTCCGCTTTTTTTCGCCTGCAGAAAATACCAGCATAGGGAAAGGCAAGACGAATTGAAGAGGGTGTGAAGTGACTCGAGAAGCGGCTCTGGCGTTAGTAGATGGCAGTATTTTCAAAGGCATCGCGATCGGTGCGCAGGGCAAGTCCAGCGGTGAAGTTGTATTCAATACCTCGACGACGGGTTATCAGGAGATTCTCACTGACCCTTCCTACGCTCGGCAGATTGTCACGCTTACATATCCTCATATTGGTAACACCGGTACCAACGATCAGGACAATGAGTCAGATTCGGTGTGGGCCTCCGGACTGGTAATTCGCGATCTGCCAATGCTGGCGAGCAACTGGCGCAAGCAACAGTCTCTGGAGGATTTTCTGTCCGAGCGGGGCGTGGTGGCGATCGCGGATATCGATACCCGTCGCCTCACCAGATTGCTTCGCGATCAGGGGCCATTGAATGGCGCCATTGTTTCCGGTGAGGAACTGGCGGCGATCGGTGAGTCCGGTGCTGTCAGTCTGGCCAGAGAATTTCCGGGGCTTAAAGGCATGGACTTGGCGAGGGTCGTGAGCTCACAGAGGCACTATAGCTGGGTTGAGAGCGTGTGGTCACTCGGTTCAGGATACAGTGCCGGTGCCGACCTCCGGTTTCGCGTGGTTGCTTACGATTTTGGCGTCAAGCGCAACATCCTCAGGATGTTGGCAGCCCGCGGCTGCGAGATTACCGTCGTTCCGGCACAGACGCCTGCCGATGAGGTTTTGGCCATGCAGCCAGACGGGGTGTTTCTATCGAATGGTCCAGGAGATCCTGAACCCTGTGGCTATGCCATTGCTGCCATCGGTAAATTTTTGGAAGCTGACGTGCCTTTGTTCGGAATTTGCCTAGGTTGTCAGCTCCTCGCGCTGGCCTGTGGTGCCGAAACCGTCAAGATGCGTCTCGGTCACCATGGCGCGAATCATCCGGTGCAAAATTTGGCAGACGGCACTGTAATGATCACCAGCCAGAACCACGGTTTTGCCGTGGATGCTGACAGTCTGCCCGACAATTTAACAGCCACTCACAAATCACTATTCGATGACTCTTTGCAGGGTATTGAACGCAGTGACAAACCCGCATTCGGCTTTCAGGGTCACCCCGAAGCCAGTCCCGGGCCTCATGATGTCGCGCCGCTGTTTGATCACTTCATTGAACTGATGGCGAACTCCAAAAGCAGCCGTCCACTGGACCGGAAGGGAGCAAACTAAAAATGCCCCGCAGAACTGATATCGAAAGCATTCTTATCCTGGGGGCTGGTCCCATTGTCATCGGGCAAGCCTGCGAATTTGACTACTCTGGTGCACAGGCCTGCCAGGCGCTGCGTGAAGAAGGGTTTCGCGTGATCCTGGTGAACTCCAATCCCGCGACCATCATGACAGACCCGACGATGGCTGATGCCACTTACATTGAACCTGTCAAGTGGCAGATTGTGGAAAAAATTATCGCCAAGGAGCGGCCGGACGCTATCCTTCCGACCATGGGCGGGCAGACAGCGCTCAACTGTGCTCTAGATCTGAATCGTCAGGGTATCCTTGAAAAGTATGGCGTCGAGTTGATCGGTGCGAAGTGTGAGGCCATAGATAAAGCCGAAGACCGGGAACAATTCGATAATGCGATGGTCGCAATTGGATTGGAAACACCACGTCACTTCATGGCGCGCAGTATAGAGGATGCCTTTGCGGGTCTCGATGCGATTGGCTTTCCCTGCATTATCAGGCCGTCCTTCACTCTGGGCGGTAGTGGTGGCGGCATAGCATACAACCGTGAAGAATTTGAGGAGATTTGTGCTCGCGGTCTTGAGCTCTCTCCCACCAATGAACTGCTCATCGATGAGTCACTAATTGGCTGGAAGGAATATGAAATGGAGGTGGTCAGAGATAAGAATGATAATTGTATCGTTGTCTGCGCCATTGAGAATTTTGACGCGATGGGTGTGCACACAGGTGATTCGATTACCGTTGCGCCCTCACAAACTCTAACTGACAAGGAATATCAGATCATGCGCAACGCCTCTATTGCGGTGTTGCGGGAGATTGGCGTGGAGACCGGTGGCTCCAACGTACAGTTTGCGGTCAATCCTGACAGTGGTCGCCTGGTTGTTATTGAGATGAACCCGCGTGTGTCGCGTTCGTCTGCCTTGGCATCCAAAGCTACAGGTTTTCCAATCGCAAGAGTGGCTGCAAAACTGGCAATCGGCTTCACGCTCGACGAACTGCGAAATGAAATTACTGGTGGAGTNACACCGGCATCGTTCGAACCGGCGATCGATTATGTNGTGACCAAGATTCCACGGTTCACTTTTGAGAAGTTTCCGGAGGCTGATGATCGNATAACAACGCAGATGAAATCAGTCGGCGAGGTTATGGCGATCGGGCGCACTTTTCAGGAGTCAATGCAGAAGGCGTTGCGCGGGTTGGAGGTGGGCATGTGTGGTTTTGACCCGATTCTCGAAGCCGACCTGAGTAATGCCAAGGCTGTCCTTACCCGGGAGCTCACTGAACCCGGGGCTCATCGTATCTGGTTCGTTGCCGACGCCTTTCGCTTAGGCTGGTCAGTGGCGACGGTCTTTGATCTCAGTGGCATCGACCCCTGGTTCCTGATTCAGATTGAAGATCTCATCAAGTCCGAAGAATTGCTGGAGACGCAGCAACTTTCCCAGCTTGACCAGCGCACTATGCGCTCACTGAAGCGCAAAGGATTTTCTGACAAACGCATGGCTCAGCTGCTGGGAGTCTCGGAAGGGGAAGTGTTGCAGGCGCGTCATGCTCTCGGAGTCCGCCCTGTTTACAAGCGCGTCGATACCTGCGCGGCAGAGTTCGTTTCAACCACGGCATATATGTATTCCACCTATGAAGAAGAGTGTGAGGCTTTGCCGAGCGATCGCGACAAGATCATGGTGCTGGGAGGCGGCCCCAACCGGGTCGGGCAGGGTATCGAGTTCGATTATTGCTGTGTGCAGGCGGCTTTGGCTATGCGCGAGGATGGCTTTGAAACCATCATGGTGAACTGTAATCCCGAGACGGTCTCGACTGATTTCAATATTTCAGATCGCCTGTATTTTGAGCCGCTTACTTTCGAGGATGTCATCGAAGTGGTCAGACTGGAGCGGCCTGTCGGGGTTATAGTCCAGTTCGGCGGCCAGACACCGCTTAATCTCGTTAAGCAGCTCGAAGAAGCGGGCGTGCCGGTAATCGGCACAAGCCCGGATGCGATCGATCGCGCCGAAGATCGCGAGCGATTTCAGCAGCTCATCGAGAAACTTGACCTGAAACAGCCACCAAATTGTACGGTTCGCTCAGTTGACGAGGGGTTGAAGCAGGCAAAAAATATTGATTATCCGCTAGTCGTCAGGCCGTCTTATGTTCTGGGCGGTCGAGCAATGGAAATAGTCTACAACGAAGCCGAGCTGCAGCGCTACATGCATGATGCGGTCAAGGTGTCCAATGAGAGCCCGGTGCTGCTCGATCACTTTCTCAGTTCGGCAATCGAGGTTGATGTCGATGTGGTCAGTGACGGACGGCGGGTTGTTGTGGGCGCGATCATGCAACACATAGAGCAGGCGGGCATTCATTCCGGCGATTCAGCCTGCTCGCTGCCGCCCTACAACTTGCCGAGTGAAGTTCGGGACAGGATCAGGGAGCAGGTTTCCGCGTTGGCGCTTGAGCTGGGTGTGGTGGGACTGATGAATACTCAGCTGGCCTATCAGGATGGAGAGGTCTACATCATCGAGGTCAATCCGCGGGCCTCCCGCACGGTGCCATTTGTCTCCAAGTGTATCGGCATCTCACTGGCCAAGGTGGCTGCGCGCTGCATGATTGGCAAGACACTTGAAGAACTGGGCTTCACCGACGAAGTCGCGCCAAAGACTTACGCGGTCAAGGAAGCCGTTTTTCCTTTCAATAAGTTTCCAGGTGTTGATCCTATTCTGGGGCCGGAAATGAAATCGACCGGAGAAGTTATGGGCGTGGGCGAGACTTTTGCAGAGGCCTATGCCAAGGCACAGATGGGCGCAGGCGATGTGATTGAGGAATCGGGAACCTGCTTTATCAGTGTGAGAGACCGCGATAAGCCTTTTGTCGTGGAAGTTGCCAGGCGGGCACTTGCGCTGGGTTATGAACTGGTTGCAACGCACGGCACGGCGGCGGTGATCGCAGACGCAGGTCTGAAGGTCGAGGGCGTTAACAAGGTTGCCGAAGGTAGACCCCATATAGTTGATATGCTAAAAAACGACCAGATTCAGGTGGTGTTCAATACGACAGAAGGCAAACAAGCGATCGCAGACTCTTCTACCATCAGACGGACCGCACTGCGCCACAGCGTATTTTGCACCACCACAATCGCAGGGGCGCTGGCAGTTTGTGATGCACTGGAATTCGGCAACAACATGTCGGTTTACACTTTGCAGGACCTTCATGCAGAACTGCATTAATTACCGAGTCTTATCGTACCACTGACCTGACGCTGACACATTCCTATGCCGATTTGTAAAGTTCCGATGACGGTTAAGGGCGCTGAAGCGCTGCGTCATGAGCTCAATGAGCTTAAAAGCGTGATTAGGCCGAAAATAACCGCTGCGATTGCTGAGGCAAGAGAGCATGGCGACCTGAAAGAAAATGCGGAATATCATGCCGCGCGAGAGCAGCAGAGCTTCTGTGAGGGCCGCATCAAGGAAATTGAGGGCAAACTTGCCGATGCTGAGGTTATAGATGTCACCAAGCTAGAACCCTCGGGCCGAGTAATATTCGGGACCACCGTGACCCTGTACAACATGGAAACTGAAGAGTCAGTCACCTATCAAATTGTTGGTGAAGATGAGTCCGATGTGGCGTCGGGCAAAATTTCGGTGGTTTCGCCGATTGCAAGGGCCATTATGGGCAAGCATGAGGGTGATGAGGTTGTGGTGAAAGCACCGGCCGGTGATCTTGAGTACGAGATCGAGTCGGTAGCATATATCTGATGTGCTGTGCCTGCGACCCGGGCTAGGTAACTTTCCTGATCAGGTTGGACAGCTTGGGGTCGGGTCGCTCGGCTGCGCGATAGAGCAGCACAACGTGTCCAATGCTATGCACAGATTCGGCTTGATGGGTGCCACAAATCTCCTCAATCATTGCTCTGCGCTTTTCACGATCAGGAACCTGCAGTTTGATCTTGATGAGTTCATGGGCTTCAAGAGCGCGATGGATTTCCTGAGCGACGTTCTCGGTCAACCCTTTTTGTGCAATGATAACTGAAGGCTTGAGTGCGTGACTTATAGCTCTGAAGCGTTTTTTTTCTGCATTGCTAAGACTCATCGGCCGGCCTCGTCAGTCGAAGGGAACCGAAGTCTAGCAACTCATTTCGACTTCGGGTACAGGGTTTTCAGTCCACTGTTGTGTCATGGTTAGATCAAAGAGCAGTAAACAGTGGCTGAGAGAGCATTTCGATGACGAATTTGTGCGGCGTAGCCACGGTGAGCGTTACCGATCCCGAGCCAGCTATAAGTTGTTGGAGATGCAGGACAAAGACAGGCTGATAAGACCGGGCATGACGGTGGTGGACCTCGGCGCTGCTCCCGGTGGCTGGTCTCAGGTGGCAGCAGAACTGGTGGGCGATCAAGGCAGGATCGTAGCGTCTGATATCCTGCCGATGGACTCGATCGCAGGCGTAGACTTTGTGCAGGGAGATTTTACGGACGACCTGGTTTTTGAACGCTTGTTGTCGGTCATTGGCGAGCAAGGGGCTGACCTTGTAATTTCTGACATCGCCCCAAATATGTCAGGAATTAGCGAAATTGACCAACCCCGCAGTTTAGGACTTGCGGAACTGGCCCTGGAGTTGGCGAAAACCATACTGAAACCTCGGGCGTATTTTCTAGTAAAGATGTTCCAGGGGGCAGGTTACCCCGAATACCATCGGGAAATGCAGTCCAGGTTTAACAGCGTAAAAACCAGAAAGCCCACGGCTTCCAGAGCCCGTTCTCGCGAGGTGTATCTGCTCGGTTCAGGTTTTCAGCCCTAGGCCGCCAGCGTGCAACGACGTGAGGTGCGTGCAAATTTTTCCGCAGGCATTAGAATGACTTGCTTAGTGTGCCCGAGCGGCGGTGTAGTCTCAGTGCCATTGGCCCTGATTAATTAGGAGATAAGTCCATGAATGACATGGCAAAAAATTTAATCCTCTGGATGATAATTGCCGGGGTGCTGCTGACGGTATTCAACAATATCAATCAGGAAACTCGGGAAGAGAATATCAACTATTCTCAGTTCATTAGGGAAGTTCGGTCGGGTCGCGTCGATGCGGTCGAGCTTGCCGGAATTAATATTACTGGTATTCGCTCGGATAACAGTCAGTTTAGGACCATCATGCCGCTTATAGGTGATGACCAGCTGATGAATGATCTGTTTGAAAATGGCGTCGAGATCATTGCAAACGAGCCAGAACAGCAAAGCATCTGGACTCAACTTTTGGTTGCCAGCTTTCCCATCCTGATCATAATCGCGCTGTTTTTCTTCTTCATGCGCCAAATGCAAGGTGGCGGTCCCGGCGGTCGGGGTGGCCCGATGTCATTCGGCAAGAGTAAGGCCAAACTGCTGGGTGAAGATCAGATCAAGGTCACCTTTGCTGATGTTGCCGGTGTTGAAGAGGCGAAAGAAGATGTCGAGGAGCTGGTGGAGTTTTTGCGCGAGCCGGATAAGTTCCAACGTTTGGGCGGCAAAATACCACGGGGCATTCTGATGGTGGGCCAGCCAGGGACCGGTAAGACATTACTGGCGAAAGCCATTGCCGGTGAGGCAAAGGTGCCTTTCTTCTCCATCTCCGGGTCAGACTTTGTGGAAATGTTTGTAGGCGTCGGCGCCTCGAGAGTCCGAGATATGTTTGATCAGGCGAAAAAGCAGTCACCCTGCATCATATTTATCGACGAAATCGATGCCGTCGGGCGTCATCGTGGCGCCGGACTCGGTGGTGGTCATGATGAACGGGAGCAGACCCTTAATCAGTTGCTTGTTGAAATGGATGGCTTTGAAGTTAATGATGGCGTCATCGTTATGGCGGCCACCAACCGGCCAGATGTGCTCGATCCGGCGCTTTTGCGCCCCGGCCGATTCGATCGACAGGTAGTTGTGGGTCTTCCTGACATCCGCGGTCGTGAGCAGATTCTCAAGGTACATATGCGAAAGGTTCCCATTGACGATCGCGTTGAGGCCAGCGTGATTGCCAGAGGTACGCCCGGATTCTCAGGCGCAGACTTGGCCAACCTTGTCAACGAGGCAGCGTTGTTCGCGGCGCGGGCGAGCAGGCGCTTGGTCACCATGGAAGAATTCGAAAAAGCCAAAGACAAAATTATGATGGGTGCCGAGCGCAAGTCGATGGTGATGTCTGAGAAGGAGCGTCTGAACACGGCTTACCATGAGTCAGGCCATGCGATTGTCGGTCGCCTGATGCCAGAGCATGATCCGGTCTACAAAGTTAGCATTATACCTCGCGGTCGCGCGCTGGGAGTGACTATGTTTTTGCCTGAGGAGGACCGCTACAGCTATAGCAAACAACATATTCTTAGTCAGATCTGCAGCCTCTATGGTGGTCGCATCGCGGAGGAAATGACGCTGGGCAAGGAGGGGGTGACTACTGGCGCTTCTAACGATATCCAGCGAGCAACAGAAATGGCCCGAAACATGGTGACGAAGTGGGGTCTGTCTGAAGAGCTGGGCCCCCTTTTATACTCTGAAGATGAAGGTGAGGTCTTTCTCGGACGTTCGGCGGCCGCGCAGTCCAAGTCGGTGTCCAGTGAAACGGCAATGGCAATTGATCGTGAGGTCCGCAAGATCATTGATGAATGTTACGGACAAGCCAAGCAGATTCTGGAAGACAATCGCCACCTGCTCGAGATCATGAAGGATGCGTTGATGGAATATGAGACCATCGACACTGATCAGATTGACGACATTATGCAGGGAAAAACGCCCAGACCCCCAACAGGTTGGAGCGACTCTGATAACGACGATTCGGGCGCTACCCCTGTAGAGGTCGAAGTCATGAAGCCTCGGGCAGAGACTAAGCCCGATGGTCAGTCTGGACCGATCGGCGGTCCTGCCGGCGAGCACTAGTTCGCTAAACGCCTAGGCCATTGCCAAAAGCATACACCCTACAAGCTGGAGACAGACACCTAGAGCTGTCGTCTCCAGTCTGTATGGGCATTCTGAACGTTACCCCAGATTCCTTCTCTGATGGTGCCGAATTGGCTCGTTCTGATCTTAGCAAGTTCAGATTTGATCGCGACAAAGTGCTTTTTAAAGCGGCGCAAATGGTTCGGGATGGCGCCCTAATACTGGACGTTGGTGGGGAATCCACTAGGCCTGGTGCCAGTCCAGTGCCCGTTGATGAGGAGCTAGATCGGACGATTCGTGTTCTGGAAATACTGCGCGCTGAATTCGATGTTCTACTGTCTATCGATACTAGCACGCCGGCGGTGATGTCTGCGGCACTCGCTGCTGGCGCCGGCTTGATTAATGATGTCCGAGCACTGACGCGTCCGGGCGCATTGCAGGCAGTCGCTGAGGGGCAGACGGCCCCGGCAGTTTGTCTGATGCACATGCAGGGCCAGCCAGTATCCATGCAGGAAACCTTTTCTTATGGCTGCGTATTCGATGAAGTGTTCAGTTTTCTCAAGCAGCGTATAGCGGACAGTGAGCGGGCAGGAGTGGATCGATCAAGGATTTTGATCGATCCGGGTTTTGGCTTCGGCAAGTCCGTTGAGCACAATTACGAGTTGTTGCGCCGTCTGGCTGAATTCCACGAGCTTGGCGCGCCAATATTGGTGGGTGTCTCTCGAAAATCTATGATTGGTGTTGTCACGGGTCGGTCGGTAGAGCGACGGCTGTCCGGTTCTGTCGCTGCAACCAGTCTGGCCTTGCAGGCAGGGGCTGATATCATCCGGACGCATGATGTGGCAGACACGGTTGACGCGATCAAGGTCTATCAAGCATGCCGGGGTGCCGGATAGCGCAGCGTATTGCGTCGTTTTAGTAACTTGGTTAGTATTGGCGGCCGTTTCGCTGGGCTCCGGCAAACTTCCGTCGATCAGGTGATATGTCATGCGGCAACCGCTGGTGGTGGGCAACTGGAAGATGCACGGCAATGCCGCGGGGATTCGGTTCCTGTTGGCTGAGTTGATTTAGGCAGTAGCGGCATTTTCTCAAACAGAAGTGGCTGTTTGCCCGCCTTTCGTCTTTCTGCCGCTGGTGACAGAGTTATGTGCCGGTTCGTATATTCGGGTTGGTGCACAAAATGTATCGCAACATAATAGCGGTGCATTCACTGGAGAAGTGTCTGCCGCAATGCTCGCAGAACTCGGCGCTGCCTACGTGCTGGTCGGACATTCAGAGCGACGTGAGCTTTTCGCGGAATCGAGCGAGACAGTGGCGGAGAAGTTTCTTGCTTCTCAGGCGCAAGGGCTGACGCCCATACTGTGTCTGGGTGAGACACTTCAGCAGCGTGAGAGCGGTGAAACTGAGAAAACTGTGCTGGCGCAGCTGGATGCCATCCTAACAGCGTCCGGTGTAGAAGCGTTTGCAAACAGCGTGCTGGCCTATGAGCCGGTCTGGGCGATCGGGACGGGCAAGACCGCCTCTCCTGAACAGGCGCAGCAGGTGCATAAGCTACTTCGAGAACACATAGCAAGTAAGGATTCAGTTGTCGCCGACGCGATTCGTATCCTTTATGGCGGGAGTGTTAAAGACACAAACGCCAGAGAGTTGTTCAGCCAGCCGGATATTGACGGGGGCCTAGTGGGTGGCTCCTCGCTTGAAGCCGGACAATTTGCCGTCATTTGTGCGAGTATGGAAAACTTATTATGGAAACTATAGTCGTCATTGTTCATGTCATCGTTGCGATTGCAATCGTCGGCCTAGTTCTGCTTCAGCAGGGCAAAGGCGCTGACGCTGGCGCCTCATTTGGCGCGGGTGCTTCCCAGACAGTGTTCGGCTCGTCCGGCAGTGGCAACTTCCTGGTTCGTGCTACCTCGGTAGCCGCGACCCTCTTTTTTGTCACCAGTTTGCTCCTGGCGGTATTCGCCGGTAACCGATCCGGCCTTGGCGGCTCTTCGGACATGCCGGTATTGAATCAGAACATTCTGGAAGAAGTGACGACTCAGCAGTCGGATGTTCCGGTGTTGGAAGCAGAGGAGATCGCACCGGTCTCCACTCAGAGTGATGTACCTAGCCTGCCGTCAGATCCGAGCCAATAGCCTTATTATGGCCCTGCTAAGCGTGTTTGACTGCAGATTCACGAAAATTATGCCGAAGTGGTGGAATTGGTAGACACGCTATCTTGAGGGGGTAGTGAGCTTCGCTCGTGCCGGTTCAAGTCCGGCCTTCGGCACCAAATCTGGTCGACCCGAGTGATCGGGCTCAGCATGGTTCAGCGGCTGGCGCAGCGACCAAAACGCACCCCTCCGCCCTCAGCTGTGCAGATTCAGCCGGCTATTCCGGCTCAGCCGGCCGCAGCAGCCAGGCATATGAGCGAGCAGCATACAGACGCTCTGGCAGCGACTTCCGGGGTTTTTCAGGAAATTGCTCCCAAGGCCGCGCAGCGCTTGACCTTGAGTATTTGTCCTCCTTATAATTCGCGTCCTTTGGAATGTGAGACGAGTGGATTTCTTTAGTAATAACCGCTTTGTTTCATGTAGTAAGAAAAGATCTGGTGCGGGGTGGAGCAGTCTGGAAGCTCGTCGGGCTCATAACCCGAAGGTCGTAGGTTCAAATCCTGCCCCCGCTACCAACTTTTGGGTCCGCTAGATAACGCCTCGGGTAGGCCTGATCCGGCACCATCGTAGCTGTCGTGGCCTACTCCCGGAGCGCGGTCACCGCATGAATTGCGTTGAACAGCGGGACAAACTGCGCGCTGGGTCTTGTGAAGGCCCGGTCGCGTATCAGTGAAGTGGGCCTTGGGCCCATTTTTTGTTTCTGGGGTTTCTGTTCGGAAATGGACCAAAAAGGAGCCGAGGCCGCAGGGCAGTGAAGAGTAGTGTCAACAAAGTAGCGCAACTGGTCAGTCCAACGGTGGAAGCTTTGGGGCTGCAACTCTGGGGCATTGAACATACTTCACAGGGAAAGTATTCGGTGCTCAGGATTTACATCGAGCGCGACATTGGCGTCACAATAGAAGACTGTGAGCAGGTCAGCCGGCAAGTAAGCGCTATACTTGACGTTGAAGATCCGATTGCCGGCGAATACACGCTTGAAGTGTCCTCACCGGGAACTGACCGACTACTGTTCACCGTTGAGCAATTTCAACACTACTGCGGCGAAGAGGTAGACATTAGGTTGCGCTCCCCCGTAGACGGGCGGAGAAAATTCAGAGGCATGCTGCAAGGCGTCGTTAACAGGGTAGTGCAGATAGAAGTTGAAGGCAGCTTTCTTGAACTACCATATGAAGAGATAGAAAAAGCGAATATTGTTTGCTGAAGCAGGAAGGCACTGTGAGGCCCAGTGGTATCGCAGGGGAATCCGTTCAGTGATGGGTTTGGTGACACGATTATGATGAGTAAAGAAATATTGATGGTTGCAGACGCAGTCTCGAATGAAAAAGGTGTGTCTCGTGCTGTCATTTTTGAAGCAATTGAATCGGCTTTGGCGACGGCCACCAAGAAGTTACACGAAAGTGAAGAGATTGACTGCCGGGTATCGGTAGATCGCGATACCGGGGAGTACGAAACCTTTCGCGTATGGACTGTCGTCGAAGACGAAGAGTATCTGGAAGAAGCAGCTCAGTTTACGCTGGGGCAGGCAGGCGAAAAAGATCAGAGTCTGGCAGTTGGCGATACCTATGAGGAAAAAATCGATAACGTGGAGTTTGGCCGCATAGCTGCCCAAACAGCCAAGCAGGTTATCGTGCAGAAAGTCCGAGAAGCTGAGCGCGAAATCATTATCGGAGATTATCAAGATCGTGTCGGTGAGCTGGTCGCCGGAACCGTGAAGAAAGTCACCCGCGACAGTGTTATTGTCGACCTGGGCAGCAATGCTGAGGCACTGCTGCCACGCGATCAGATGATTCCGCGCGAAACTTTTCGAATGGGAGACCGTCTGCGGGCGTTATTAACCGATGTCCGCTCCGAACAGCGAGGCCCACAGCTGTTTCTCAGCAGAACGTCACCCGCCATGCTGATCGAGCTGTTCAAGATTGAGGTGCCTGAGATTGCCGAGGAGGTCATTGAGATCAAAGCTGCGGCTCGCGATCCGGGCTCCCGTGCAAAGATTGTGGTCAGCACCAATGATGGCCGTATCGATCCGGTTGGCGCTTGCGTGGGCATGCGCGGATCGCGCGTGCAGGTTGTGTCGAACGAACTGGCCAATGAGCGCATCGATATCATTCTCTGGGATGATAATCCGGCACAGCTGGTCATCAATTCCATGGCGCCTGCAGAAGTGGCTTCGATCATCGTTGATGAAGACAACCACACCATGGATATTGCGGTTGAAGAAGATAATCTGGCACAGGCCATCGGCCGAGGCGGTCAGAATGTGCGTCTGTCCAGTGAGCTTACCGGCTGGACGGTAAACGTCATGAGTGAAGAAGACGCGGCGGCCAAGCAGCAGCAGGAAGCCAGTACCTTTATTGTTATGTTCATGGAAAAACTGGACGTTGATGAAGAAGTAGCTGAAGTTCTGGTGCAGGAAGGCTTCACCTCGGTGGAAGAGGTTGCCTACGTACCGCTGGATGAAATCCTGGCGATTGACGGATTCGATGAAGAGATTGCCAATGAGTTGCGCAATCGGGCGAAGGATGCCCTTCTCACGCAGGCGATTGCCTCTGAGGAAGATCTGTCTTCAGCGAACATTGCAGATGACTTGCTCAACATGGAAGGCATGGATGATGCGCTAGCCCTTAAGCTTGCCAAGAAAAATATCCTTTCCATGGAGGACTTGGCAGAGCAAGCAGTCGACGAATTGATGGATGTTGAAGGAATGGATGAAGAGCGTGCAGGAGAATTGATTATGACTGCACGCGCACCGTGGTTTGAGTAACCACGAGTGATGTAGGTTTACGGGAGTTTATATGGCAGATGTAACGATTAGCGAACTCGCTGGAGTGGTTGGCGTTTCTGTAGACAAGCTTTTGTCGCAGGTAAAGGAAGCTGGGTTGCCCCACACTAAGGCCGATGAGCTGATCTCAAACGATGATAAGAATATCCTACTCGTATTCCTGCGCCGTAGTCATGGCGATCGTGATGCGAGCGCTTCTGCGCCTAAGAAAATCACCTTAAAGCGTAAGACACTTGGCACTCTGAAATCCGCCTCTTCTGCCGGCCGAGGTAAAACTGTAAACGTCGAGGTCCGTAAAAAGCGTACGTATGTGAAACGAAGCGCAATCGAGACCCCAGTGGAGGGAGACCTGCCAGCAACAGAGCTTGAATCGGAACTTGAAGGAACTACCACAGATACTGTGGCTCCTGAAGCACCAGCGGCAGAAGAAACTAAGAATGAGGCAGCTGAGGTCAAGCCGGGCACGGCGCCGCCGCGTTCGCAAGCTCAGGATGTTCCGCTGCCAGAATCAGATACTCACCGTGCCGGTAAAGGCGCCCCGCGTCGTAAAAAAGCGGCCGTTAGGGAAGGTGATGAGCTGGGTGACAAGAAGAAGACCCATCTGCGGAACAAGGCCAAGGCGCAGGCACCAAAACGCCAGGCAAAAGCGATTCACGTCAACGACGATTTTGTACTCGAAGGTGACGATTTTGACAGTATGGGTGGCCGTGGTCGCCGGGGCAGTGCCCGTAAGTCCAAATCCAAGCTCAGTTCACAGCACGCTTTCGAGAAGCCCACTGAGTTTATTGTCAAGGAGATCACTATCGGAGAAACCAATTCTGTGGCAGATCTCGCGCAGAAGATGTCGGTCAAATCCGGTGAAATTATCAAAATACTATTCAATATGGGTGTCATGGCCACCATCAACCAAATGCTCGATCAAGACACGTCAACGCTGCTGATCGAAGAGTTGGGACACAAGCCGAAATTTATTTCACAAGATGCGATCGAGGAGCAATTGGCCGAGTCTCTGTCTGCGAAGGTTGGAAGCGAAGAGATTACAAGGGCACCAGTTATCACAGTCATGGGCCACGTCGACCACGGGAAGACCTCATTGCTGGATTACATTCGTAAGGCCTCTGTTGCCTCCGGTGAAGCTGGGGGTATTACCCAGCATATTGGTGCCTACCATGTAAATACTGAACGCGGCATGGTCAGTTTTCTTGACACACCGGGGCACGCGGCGTTCACTGCCATGCGCTCGCGAGGTGCGAAGGCGACAGATGTGATTGTGTTGGTTGTTGCGGCTGATGATGGTGTAAAGCCTCAGACCGAGGAAGCGGTCCAGCACGCAAAAGCGGCCGGCGTTCCGTTGGTTGTAGCAATCAACAAGATCGATAAAGAAGGAATTGATCCTGATCGGGTAAAGAATGAACTCTCTGCAATGGAAGTGATTCCGGAAGATTGGGGTGGCGACACCCAGTTCATTGAAGTGTCGGCGATTACTGGTCAGGGCGTCGAGGGCTTGCTGGAGGCTATTCTGTTGCAGGCTGAGTTGCTGGAACTTAAAGCTTACACCGACGTGCCGGGCCAGGGTGTGATTATCGAGTCAAGGCTTGACAAAGGCCGCGGTTCGGTTGCCTCTGTGTTGGTTCAAAATGGCACCTTAAAAACCGGTGATGTCGTACTGGCTGGCTACGAATATGGTCGCGTGAGGGCACTGGTGGATGAACTTGGCACCAATGTTGAGTCAGCCGGCCCTGCGATACCCGTTGAAATTCTCGGTTTAAGCGGCGTACCCGATGCGGGCGATGAATTCGTCGTCGTGTCTGATGAAAAGGAGGCGCGTGATGTGGCCGAATTCCGAAAGGTTCGACTCAAGGACAGCCAGCAGGTCAAACAACAGTCCAGCATGCTCGAGAGCATGTTTGCCGGGATTGGTCGAGATCAGAAAAAGATCCTGAATGTCATTATCAAAGCCGATGTTCGGGGCTCTCTGGAGGCCATTATTGGATCTCTGCAAAAACTGGGTACTGATGAGGTCGAAGTGAACGTTATTGCCTCAGGTGTGGGTGGGATTTCTGAGACAGATGCGCATCTGGCCGCCACCTCGAGAGCCATGGTGATCGGTTTTAACACCCGTGCCGATAAATCGGCCAGAGATATTCTGGAAAACGAAAGCCTGCAGCTGCGCTACTACAACGTCATCTATGACGTCATCGACGACACCAAAGCCATTATGGGCGGCATGCTTGAACCGGAAATCCGTGAGGAAATAGTCGGCATAGCCGAGGTGCGCGATGTGTTTAACTCGCCCAAATTCGGACAGATTGCCGGCAGCATGGTGATCGAAGGTACAGTCTACCGCAGCAAGCCGATTCGAGTGCTGCGCGACAATGTCGTGATCTACGAAGGGGAGCTGGAATCTCTCAGACGGTTCAAGGATGACACCAACGAAGTGCGCAATGGCATGGAGTGCGGCATCGGCGTTCGTAACTATAAAGATGTCAAGGTGGGTGACAAGATCGAAGTCTACGAGACTACAGAGGTCGCCCGGAGTCTATAAGCTAGTTTTTGCTGCAGGGTCAAGAAGGGTAGTCCCGTGTCAGAAATGAGTGCCAGAGCTCAGCGCATCGCTGACCAGATTCAGCGCGAAATCGCTACACTGATACAGCTGGAGGTGAAGGACCCGCGCGTCGGCATGGTTTCGTTGACAGGAGTTGATGTAAGTAATGACCTGGCACATGCGAAAATTCTGTTCACTGTGCTAAATACCCATCCCGGCAATAAAGGGCTGGTGTCGGATACGTTAACTGATCCCGGCGCCCTAGATCAGCTTGAGATAGATGAGAACCTGAAAGCCTTGCACAAAGCATCAGGATTTCTACGGTCGTTGCTGGCTAAGCGCTTGCGGCTCAGGTCAACGCCGAAGCTACAGTTTATTTACGACAACAGTGTTCAGAGAGGCCAGAGACTATCAGATTTAATTGATGACGCGCTGGCGGCGGATCGCAAGTTGGAGGGAGGCTGACGGTTCGAAACAGCGAAATCGAAACTTGAAAAACCACGGTAAGCGCCGAGGTCAGAGCAGCAAACGCAATCGCCGCTGGATCAGCGGTATTGTGCTGCTTGACAAGGGCCAGGGTCTCAGCTCCAATGCTGCGCTGCAGGAGGTCAAGCATCTGTTTGAGGCCGCGAAGGCGGGCCATACAGGCAGTTTGGATCCGCTTGCTACTGGCGTGCTGCCGCTGTGTCTCGGAGAAGCGACCAAAGTGTCACAGTTTTTGCTGGACTCGGCAAAGGCTTATCGCGCGCGCATTAAGCTTGGCGTACGGACAGATAGCGGCGACCGGGACGGCAATGTTGTGTCGCAGGCGGATGCTTCTCAGGTTTCGAAGCATGAGATCAAACAGGAGCTGGAGCGCTTGACGGGGGTGATCCAGCAGGTGCCACCCATGCATTCAGCCATCAAGCGCAATGGCGTGCCACTTTACAAACTGGCTCGCAAAGGTATCGAAGTTGAACGGGAAGCCAGAGAAGTAGAGATCTATGGCATCGGCCTTTTGCGTACAGAGGGCGATGAGATAGAAATCGAAGTGAGCTGCAGTAAAGGCACTTACATCAGGACGCTGGTAGATGACCTCGGTGAGAGACTTGGATGCGGCGCTCATGTTTCGGGTTTGAGACGCACGCAAGCGGGCACATTTTTGGAGCCGCAGTGCGTCACAATCGAAAAATTGAAACAGATCAAAGAAACCGAGGGCTTGATGGGTCTGGATAGAATCTTAGTCCCCATGGATCGGGCAGTTGAGCGGCTCCCTGCAGTTCGACTGCCAAGCATTGCGGCTGAAAGTGTTCAGCACGGTCAATCCGTATTGGTGAGGCACTTGCCGGCTGAAGGGCTAGTTAGGCTTTATGAAGGGGAGCAATTTATTGGCATTGGTGTCATTGACGATGATGGCAAGGTCGCTCCGAGGCGTCTGGTGATAGCACACTAGACCTTTTTAGGCAGGAGAGTGCCAGGTAACTATCAATATGCATGGTTATCCTGGGGTTATATGGAAATTGTATAAGGCACATGGCTATCTGGCGCAGTGCTCACTATCAAATCGCATATTACGGAGAAATTAAAATGGCTTTATCAGCTGAAAGAAAAGAAGAAATCATCAAAGACTACGCGTTAAGCGATGGTGATACCGGCTCACCAGAAGTGCAGGTGGCGCTTTTGACAGCCAACATTAATGACCTTCAGAGTCATTTCAAAGAGCATGTTCATGACCATCATTCTCGCCGCGGACTGATCCGAATGGTAAACAGCAGAAGAAAGTTGCTTGATTACCTTAAGCGCAAGAATGTCGAGAGATATTCGAGTCTGATAAAGCGTCTCGGCCTGCGTCGATAGGCTTACTTTAAAAGCTAATTACTGGAACTCTGCGCTTGAAATAGGCACCAGCGTAGGTTTTAGGTTTATAGGGAAAAAATATGTTTAATCCAGTAAGAAAAACATTTCAATTCGGTGGACAAGAGGTCACTCTTGAAACAGGTAAAGTAGCGCGACAGGCAACCGGTGCTGTCGTCGTGACGATTGGCGACACTCAGGTGCTCGCAACGGTAGTAGGAAGAAAACAAGCGAACCCAGGCCAGGATTTTTTCCCGCTTACCGTCAATTATCAGGAGAAGACTTACGCGGTTGGCAAGATCCCCGGTGGCTTCTTCAAGCGAGAAGGCCGGCCAACAGAGAAAGAAACTTTGACTTCACGTCTGATTGATCGGCCAATCCGGCCTCTTTTTCCCAAAGGCTTCATGAACGAAGTGCAGGTGATCTGCACTGTCGTTTCTGGTGGCAAGACAGAGGATCCGGATATTGCTGCAATGATCGGTGCGTCCGCTTCTCTCGCCATTTCAGGAATTCCATTCGCCGAACCCATCGGTGCTGCTCGCGTCGGCTATGATGCGGAGCAGGGATATGTACTCAATCCCGACTATAAAGCTCTAGAAAGTTCGCTGTTGGACATGGTGGTTGCAGGTACGCAGTCTGCGGTACTGATGGTTGAGTCTGAGGCCAAGCAGCTCAGTGAAGATCAAATGCTGGGCGCCGTGCTTTTTGCTCATCAGGAAATGCAGGTGGTCATTAACGCAGTCAATGAGTTGAAAACGGAAGCCGGCAAGCCGGCATGGGATTGGCAGCCTGAGGCAGAAAACACTGCGCTTAAAGATGCCCTGACTGAGCGCTTTGGTGCCGCCGTTGCTGACGCATATAAGATCTCGGAAAAAATGCAGAGATATGAGGCCGTCGGTGAGATCAAACAGCAGGCGATCGAAGCGCTTGCTAGTGATGAGGGCGGGCCGTCGGCCGGAGAAGTGTCGGATTCCTTCGGCGCACTTGAGAAGCGGACTGTGCGCAACAGCATTCTTGATGGATCGCCGAGAATCGACGGCCGCGATACCAATACTGTTCGTGCCATCGAAGTCGAAACTGGCGTATTACCGAAAGCGCACGGGTCTGCACTGTTTACGCGCGGCGAGACTCAGGCGCTGGTTGTCACTACGCTGGGTGCGGTTCGGGATGCACAGCTGATTGAAGGTCTGGATGGCTCGAAGAAAGATCCCTTTATGCTTCACTATAATTTTCCGCCCTTTTCTGTCGGTGAGACAGGGTTTATGAGCGGACCCAAGCGTCGCGAAATCGGCCATGGCCGTCTCGCGCGCCGTGGGGTTGCAGCGGTTATGCCAAGTGAGGAGGAATTCCCCTATGCGATTCGAGTGGTTTCTGAAATCACCGAATCTAACGGTTCCAGCTCCATGGCCAGCGTTTGCGGCAGCAGTCTGTCAATGATGGATGCCGGTGTGCCCGTACTTGCACCGGTTGCTGGTATCGCAATGGGCCTGATCAAGGAAGGTGAGCGCTTTGCCGTACTGACCGACATCCTTGGGGATGAAGATCACCTCGGCGACATGGATTTCAAGGTCGCTGGTACTGCAAACGGAGTAACCGCCCTACAAATGGACATCAAGATTCAGGGTATCACTGAAGAAATCATGGAAATCGCTTTGGCTCAGGCCCATGATGCACGGCAGCACATTCTGGGCGAGATGAATAAGGTGATTTCAGAAGCGCGGCCAACGGTTTCTGAAAATGCGCCGTCCATGGCTACGATTAAGATCGACCCGGATAAGATTCGCGACGTCATCGGCAAAGGCGGAGCGGTCATTCGCGGCATCACCGAAGAGACGGGTGCTTCGGTTGATATTGATGACGACGGAAACGTTCGCATTTATGGTGAAGATGCTGATTCCCGTGATGCAGCGTTGGACATGGTAAATGCGATCACTGCCGAGGCGGAAGTGGGTAGGCTGTATAGAGGCAAGGTTGCGCGAATCGTTGATTTCGGCGCGTTCGTGACGATATTGCCCGGCAAGGACGGCCTCGTGCACATCTCACAAATCTCTAAGGAAAGAGTTGAGGATGTGAATCAGTATCTCCATGAAGGTGAGGAAGTGCTCGTTAAGTGCACTGATCTGGACGCCAGAGGTAGGATCAAACTCAGCATTAAGGAAATCACCGAGGAAGAAAAGGCAGAGTTTGCCTAATGATTCGGCGGATTTCCTGATGGATAAAAAACCCGGGCCAAGCCCGGGTTTTTTATGAGCAGACCGGATTGTCGGGCGCCTCGATTCGGCCGGACTGAGTTAAGTCGAAATGAGCCCGGATTTTGCAGCCATCCTCACAAAAATTCACGCAAAATCATACGGTTGAAACTCTCAAAGTGGAAGGCATGTTGCCAGCGTTAATTCTTGGTAGAATCGCAGGGTAACCGCGTCTGATACGAGCATTTCGACAGCGAAGACTGTGCCGCAGCCCTGGCTGCGGAATAACCAAAATCCAAGGAGACGGCGCATGAAGCTTCGAACCCTTTCCCGACTAACACCGGCGCTAGCAACCATGGCTGGGATAACCATGACGATGTCGACCGCGCAGGCGGAGGAGGTCACCTTTCACAGAGACATTGAACCCATTCTGCAGCGCAGCTGCCAGAATTGCCATCGCGCTGGCGGCGTCGGTCCCATGCCGCTGGTAACGTTTGAACAGGTCGCGCCTTATGCCGGTCTGATTGAGTATAAAACTGGCTTGCGAGACCGGGCAGGGGCCATGCCTCCCTGGTACATGGAAAAAGACGTGGGTATCCAGAGCTATAAGAATGACCCTTCGCTAAGCGAGGCAGAGCTTGCAGCTATTTCGACCTGGGCACGAACCGGTACGCAAAAGGGGGATCCGGCCGATGCTCCGGAGCCACTGATGTTCGATGACAGCTTGAAATGGGCAGCCGGTGAGCCTGATCTGATCGTGAAAACCAATTCGGTAACCAAGCTGGCCGGGACCCCCGACTGGTGGGGAGAGATCGACAGAGTGCCGGTTGGTCTGGATGAAGACCGCTATGTGAAATCGGTTGAGATTGTTGAGGTGAATGATGTTGACAATCAGGCCGGGACGGGACGTGAAACGGTTGGCGGGCGATACATCTTCCACCACATGATCTGGAGCACCGCTCAGCTCGATGAAAACGGGGAACGGATTGAAGACACTGTCACCAGCTGGCCGGTACATGAAGTGGGTCGCAATCCCGATCTGTTTGATCCCGATGGCGGGCGCCTGCTCAGAGCGGGTACCTATATCTACTCAGATTCGGTGCATCTGCACTCCAACGGCCTCGACACAACCGGCCATTTGGAGATTGGATTTCGTTTTCATCCGAAAGGCTACGAGCCGAAGTACGAGCGCGCAATCCTGGGCTTGGGTAATGGGGTCGACATTAGTATAGCGGGCAATCAAGATGGGCAGGAGCTGCATGCCTATCGCGTGCTCGAAGAGCACACCAAGATAATTACCTTCGAGCCTCATCTGCATGCGCCGGGCGAGCGCATGTGTCTTGAGGCGATTTGGGGGTACACCGTTGAGACCTTGTCCTGTGTCGGCTATGACCACAACTGGGTGAGAGGTTATGCCTACGAGGCAGACGCCGCACCGCTACTGCCAAAAGGGACAGTTCTTCATATTGTGGGCTACATGAACAACACCGAGACCAACCCTAATGTTCCCGACCCGAGGAATTGGCAGGGATCGGGCAATAGATCCGTTACCAATATGTTCATCGACTTAGGCATGCGCGTCACTATGAATAACGAACAGTTCCAGCAGGAAATGGCTGACAGACGACAGGCTCTTAACCTGGGGCCAAATGATCATGTCATTGGATGCCCACTGTGTCTGGCGCCGCTAGTCTCGCCGCTGGAGCGTTTCGAACGTGCCACCAGCGCTCAGAGTGATGATTAAGTTGAATTCGCAGGAGTAACAGGAAAGATGCAAATTAAGACTTCTAACAACGCGGTGGTTAAGGCCTTTGCTTTCTCGGTTGTTGTGCTCATTTCAAATGGTGTTTTGGCTCAGACCTACCGCAGTGGTCAACATGTCGAGCCGGCGTTCGAAGGTTGGCGTCCCAACGAAGACGGCACCTTCAACATGATGTTTGGGTATATGAATGAAAATTGGGAAGAGTCACCGGATGTTGAGGTCGGAAAGGATAACTATTTTTCTCCGGGCGAGGCAGATCGCGGTCAGCCGACTCACTTCCTGCCCCGGCGTAACCGATTTACGTTTGAGGTCACCGTACCGGCTGACTGGGGCGATCGAGAGCTGGTGTGGGTTCTCAAAGTCAACGGTGAAGAACGCAAGGCTTTCGCGACACTGCGACAGGACTACCTTGTGGACAACATGGTTATTGCTTCGGAGACCGGTTCCTTGGGTGCCGGCACCAGTTCTCCCGAATCACGAGCCAATATTCCGCCTGTCGTCACTGTTCAGGGTGATGGGATTCGAAGCGCCAGGGTTGCCGAGCCAATTGCGATAGAGACACTGGTAGAAGACGATGGCTTACCAAAACCGACAGACCCGGTAGAAGAAGCCCGAGCATTTGCTGAGTTTGCCGGAGGTGGCCTGGCGGCGGCGCTCATCACGCCGGAAGCGGTCATGCAGCGCCGGCTGATTTCGCCGCCGGTTAAGGTGACAGTAGACAAGGTTAATGGCCTCTATTATTCATGGAACAAATATCGAGGCCCAGGTGAAGTGACTTTCGACCCGCCCCAGGTCAAAGTCTGGGAGGACACTCGAACCAGCGCCAATTCCCCCTGGGGAGCGCTATGGTTGCCCCCGCCTATCCCAGAGGATGGCATCTACGCCGTGAGCATGACCTTTAGTGAGCCCGGAGAATACATTCTTTGGGGCAGGGCAGATGATGGAGGTCTCTATCACGACGCTTATGTCACGGTAAATGTGGCCGAATAAAACTGCAGAACTGCCTAAAAGGGCGGTACTGTGGCTCTTCTTGTTTAACTGAGTCCTCTGCATTGCAGGGCTATGTTGATCAAGGATTTGCGGGCGCGCTGTTCGGCGAAAGCTTCAATCTCGTAAAAAACCTCTAAAACCCAGCAGGCGGCCGTCTTGAGGCATCGCTGGACTGGCTGGCAAAACATCGGGCTGATTTATGCGAGATCTCAGAGTCGCTCTGAAGCAAAAGCCAGCCGATGGATGCTTGGGCTAACCGGTTTTTTCGAACGCGCTATCGGATATCTTCAAGCCGAGGTTTTCATTACGGCATAAATATTCTACCTTGGTGTTTTGATTGGTAAAGGTGATTGAGATGCGTCGGCGCTGTTTCATATCTCTGTGGGTTTTGTGCGTGCTGTTCCCGTCGGCACTGTCCGCCGCAGAGTTTAATGCATTCTATTCAGAGTTGGCTCGGGCCTGGCACGAGGGTGGGGACACCTTTGAGTGGGAATCTACGACGCCGAACAATCATAGCGCGAAGGTCGATGTGTTCTACAGAACCTTCGGTGATCCGTCGAACCCACAGCTGTTGTTGGTTCACGGTTTTCCGAATTCCAGCTTTGACTTCTATAAGCTGGTGCCCTTACTGTCAGACGATTACTACATCGCCACACTGGATTTCCCCGGGTCCGGCTTTTCAGACAAACCTCTGGAAGGCTTTTCCTACATGTTGACGGACAATGCCAGACTGCTGGATTTCTTTGTCAGGGAAATTGTTGAGTTTGAGGATTTTGCTCTCTACACGCATGATCGCGGCGTCAGTATTGGACTGTCATTCTTGGGTGACTACCTTCAGTCTGAACCGGATTACCGAATTAACTACCACTTCCTGACGAACAGTGGCATGTATCTGCCTCTGGCGAATCTCGTTCCGTTTCAGCTGGCCATGCTGGATCCCGCACGGGGGCCGCAAATAATCGCTGCGCGCAAGGCCAGGCCGAGAGTGACCGAAGGAGATCCCGAGGCGGTGGCTTATGACGATATCTTTAAATTCAATGACGGAGATTCGGCTCTCCTGCATGTCGGTAAATACCTTTTGGAGCGGGCCGAGAATGAGACTCGCTGGCTTGAGAATTTGCTACACAGCCCAGTTCCGGTCGCTTATCTGTGGGGACTGCTTGATGTGGTGAATCCGCCACGCATTGCGCATCATGTCTGGGAACACTACCTCAATGATCGGGATGCTGAGAGCTCGTTTTGGATCCTGCCGACGGCCGCCCACTATCCGCAGAGAGAAAAACCGGAGCAAGTGGCCAAGATCATTCGCCTAGCTCTGGAGGGTAAGGTCCCCGACCGTGATTCTGAGAATGCCTTCATGCGGGATTATGCGGAGAATCGCAGTGCCGAAGACGCCATCTACATCGGCCGGTCAGAGCCCCGGCAAATGGCGTTTCCCTTCCAAGAGCTATACACCCCGGACGGTTATCTGCAGTAGCGTGTAATTCAAAAACGTCCTGAGGCTGATCTGGAAATCGAGCGTGTGCTCGCTTCACCACTGCCTCAAGGACTTCAGAAACTGGCGGTGCCTGCAAAAAGCCTTGTTCAGGATTTGGTATCGTCCGCGCTAGTGAATTTATTTTTCGGGATTTTGAAAGTGGGGTGCATAGTCGCGATTTTGGGGTCTGGCTCGAGGCGTTGGCCGGTCAGCCCTTTGTCTTCGTATTTCATCTTGTTCAGAACGTAGCGCATGGATTCGAGGCAGGCTTTGTCGCGGTCATTGCCGTCAATCACCAGCCATGGGCTGTCGGTGGTCGAGGTCCTTTCAAACATGGCCTCCTTGTGCTTGGTATATTCATGCCATTTTGTCTGGGCCAAAGTATCCACCGTGCTAAGTTTCCACTGTTTGAGGGGGTTTGTCTGACGCTCGATCATGCGCTTGGCCTGTTCTTTCTCATCAATCGAGAACCAGAACTTGATCATGTGCAGGCCGTCCTCTTTCAGCATGCGTTCCAGCAGGACGACTTGCTGGAGAAAAAACCGGTACTCTTTCTGAGTACAAAAACCCATCACCGGTTCAACAACTGCCCGGTTGTACCAGCTGCGATCGAAAAAAACGATCTGTCCGGGATTCGGCAGCTCTCTGATATAGCGCTGGAAATACCACTGGCCTGCTTCCTGTTCGGTGGGCTTGGCTAGTGCCACAATTCTGTAGTGGCGGGGATTGAGGAAGCGCACAAAGCGCATGATTGTGCTTCCCTTTCCCGCGGCGTCTCGCCCTTCGAAAATTATCAAAAGACGTTTGCCCGTCTTGCGGATCGAATTCTGCAGGCGAACCATCTCCACTTGCAGGTCGAGAAATTCCTGATCGTTTTCAAGTGCAAAAAGCATGACATGGTCAGTCTGTGCAAAGATTAGAGTCTATCAAAATTCCTGCCACGAAATATGACAGTTTTGCGTCGAAGTTTGTGTATATTTAGGTACGGTGGTTCGCAGAGACGCTTCCATGGGGTTGTTACCATCTTGATTGGTCTGGTACGTAAGACAGCCTAGCAAACGTGCGTTAAGCTTGCAGTTGTAAGTCAGTCGGGCAGCCGGTCAAAACGCTGACTGCAGGGCAGACGAGGCAGCTGGCCGGAAAGCGGATTTGAATGCTCGCTGAGAAGAAGACAATAAGCCTGGTAGCAGTTCAGGTAGGACACTGGTCGGCAAGCGATGCTCAAGATAGTTCGCGGAATCGATAATTGACAAGAGGCAAACAATGGGAAAAATGAAAACTCCGTTTTTAAGATGGTTTCTGTCGATAACACTGGGTTTGGGTATGACTCAGCTTTTGGTCGCTGAGGAATGGCCGCCGGAACCGCCCGTTGAGGCGCCGGCGCACTGGGGCTCTGTGTCATTAAATCTCGAAGAAATCGAGTATCCCTGGCCAGTTCAGTACCTGGAACTTCGCCGCTACGGTCAGAAAATGCTTATGGCCTACATGGATATCCCACCAACCGGTCGCTCTAACGGCCGGGTGGTGTTCTGGCAGCACGGGCATAATTTCTACTCGGAACCTTATCAGGACAGCTTCCGCAGGCTTGCCGCTGCGGGGTTTCGAGTGATCGCGGTTGACCGAATCGGGTATGGTAAATCCTCTAAGCCGCTTATTTCTTATAACTTCAATTTTGTTGCGGCCAACATGAAAGCCCTGATGGATGATTTGGGTGTCGAAAAAGTTGCGGCTGTCGGTCATTCGATGGGCGGTATGGTCGTTAGTCGGTTTACCATGCTGTATCCGGAAAACGTGACGCATGTGGCCATGGTCAACCAAATTGGCCTAACGGACTCAAGACAAAGCCGCCCATGGCGTGACCCCCTGGCCGCTGATCCTGTGCCTCCTACTTATCAGTCAGTGCTCCGTGGGCACCGGCGCTACTACCCGCGGGACTGGCCGCCGGCGCATCTTGAATATGTTCGCCGCCAGTACGGACAGACTTTGAGTGGTGACTATCCACGCTACGCGCGCGTCAGGGCCATGGTCAGTGACATGCTGTATACCGATCCTGTGGTGTATGACTGGCAGCATATTGAAACGAAAGCGTTGGTCATTGGTGGTGAGGAAGATGATCTGGCCGATGACTTTGTGGCCCGGGTCAACCATGTGCACAATGAATTGCCAAATTCAGCCCTGCACCTCTATCCGGAAATTGGCCATAACCCTCAGGTAGAAATACCTGATCAGTTCCATGCAGACCTGATTCGCTTTCTTGAGTCCGATCCGGATGAGCCGGCCAGCGACTGGCGCTAGTCGCTTATCGCGGCCAGCTTGGGGTCAGCGGGCTAAGACGCCCCAAGGCCATCCCTCCTTCATCCAAGCGGGTCGATTGCTCTGCAGGATGTAACGCCACTCCGCCAATCTAAAGCCTGGATATACTCGTAAAACATGTAAACCACCGAGATACTACCTATGTTATCCAAACAACTCCGCCCGTCTGGGCTTCTCCTGCTGATGATTCTGGCAAGCCCTCAAATCATGGCTATCGAAGAACCCGAATACACCGTTGTCGCCGAAGTTGACGGGATAGAATACCGCCAATACGCGGATTATATCGTGGCGGAAACCGTCGTCAGCAACGCCAGCAGCCGCAATCAGGCAGCTAACCGCGGCTTTCGCCGTCTGTTTGGATACATTACCGGCGACAACCACTCATCCAGCAAAGTGGACATGACCGCTCCGGTTCAGCAGCAGGTAAGTGAGAAAATTGCGATGACGGCACCGGTTCAGCAATCTGAAGGTATCGAAGGCTGGAAAATTGCTTTTGTGGTACCCAGTGAATACAGCTGGGAGTCTGCGCCACAGCCTACTAATCCGGAAGTCTACCTCCGTGCAGTCGCCGGTGAGCTGATTGCCGTCAAGCGCTATTCCGGACGCTGGACAGACAAGAATTTAGCTCGCCGAACAGAGGAACTGCTTTCTGCTCTGGAGGCCCATAATATTGAGCCACTTGGAAATGTTGTCAGTGCAGCCTACAACGCACCTTTCACGCTGCCTTTCATGCGCAGAAACGAGGTGATGGTTTCGGTGAATAGCGTTCCTAAAAGCTGACAGGCCGAACAACAGATTAGAGCAGCGCCTGCCCTGTGCAGCCAATACCTCTGCTGCCCCCAGCGTTTGTTGTTGAAGCAATTACTTCACCGTTATTTTCGATCAAGCCAATCGCAATAAGTCATTGGACCGATCATAAAATAGAGCGTATTCTGGTATCGAATCGTTATTACTCGCGCATTACGCGCTCTATTGGAGAAAAACCTTATTATGTTGAAAAAACCCTTTTACGCGCTGACCATTGCGGCCCTGAGCGTATCTCTGCTCAGTCAGTCGATTGCTCAGAGCAGCGCGCCTGATAACGACTTTTGGTGGCCGAACCGTTTAGACCTGAGTCCGTTGCGCATCGAGTCAGTTGGCATGGATCCCCGTGGTGAAGACTTTGACTATGTTAAGGCCTTTAATTCGCTGGACATGGATGCTCTCGTGGCCGATCTCAAGGCGCTGATGACTGATTCTAAGGACTGGTGGCCGGCGGATTTCGGGCACTATGGCCCATTTTTTATCCGCATGGCATGGCACAGTGCTGGCACCTACCGCGTCACAGATGGCCGAGGCGGCTCTGATGGTGGCATGCAGCGCTTTGCTCCATTGAACAGCTGGCCGGATAACGCGAATCTGGATAAGGCTAGGCGCCTGTTGTGGCCAATCAAGGAGAAGTACGGCCGCGCGATTTCCTGGGCAGACCTAATGATCCTGGCAGGTACTGTCGCGATGGACGACATGGGCTTTGAAACGCTTGGATTTGCCGGCGGCCGCGTTGACGAATTCCGGCCGGAAGATGTGAACTGGGGACCGGAAGGCGAGTGGCTTGGGGCTGATCGCCGCGATGCTGTGGGCGCGCTCCGACAGCCTTTTGGTGCGGTACAGATGGGTCTGATTTATGTAAACCCTCAGGGCCCCGATGGCAACCCGGATCCGACGGCCTCGGCCCAGCGCATTCGGGAATCTTTCGGTCTGATGGCTATGAACGATGAAGAAACCGCTGCGCTGATTGCGGGCGGGCATACTTTCGGTAAAGCGCATGGTGCCGCCAATCCTGGTCAATATGTGGGTGCAGATCCGGAAGCGGGAAACCTCGAGCAGCAGGGATTCGGTTGGCAGAATAACTACGGCTCAGGTAACGCAGGTGACACCATCACCAGCGGCTTTGAAGGCGCCTGGACTGCAACACCGACTGATTGGTCAAACGGCTATCTGGTGAACCTCTATAACTACGACTGGGAGCAGGCTCAGAGCCCTGCTGGTAATACTCAGTGGGTTCCGACAGATGGCGCTGCGGCGAACTTAGTGCCAGATGCGTTTGATGCCAGCAAGCGTCACGCACCGATCATGTTCACCACCGATCTGGCGCTAAAGATGGACCCGGCCTATGCAGAAATCACTGAGCGCTGGTTGCAGAACCCCTCTGAGTTCGAAGATGCGTTTGCCCGCGCCTGGTTCAAGCTTACGCACAGAGACTTGGGTCCGACGACCCGATATCTCGGAGATATGGTTCCGAATCAGTCTTTTACCTGGCAGGACCCTATTCCTGCGGTAGACCATGATCTGGTTAGCGATCGTGACGTCGCCGAATTGAAGCAGGAAATACTAGAATCTGGGCTGAGTACCGGCGAGCTGGTGCGAACAGCTTGGTCATCTGCTTCCAGCTTTCGGAAAACGGACATGCGCGGAGGCGCTAATGGCTCGCGTGTTCGCCTTGCCCCCCAGAACAGCTGGGAGGCAAACAGCCCCGATGAGTTGGGAAACGTGCTGGCTACCTTGGAAGGCATACGGTCAAACTTCAACAGTGCCAACCGCGGTAAGCGAGTCTCACTGGCAGATCTAATCGTTCTTGGTGGTGCTGGTGCCATCGAGCAGGCTGCAGAGCGGGCAGGCGTTGACGTTGATGTGCCATTCATCCCCGGACGAACTGATGCATCGCAGGAGCAGACCGATGTGGGCTCATTTGGTTATCTGGAGCC
>PBTW01000055.1 GCA_002729315.1 Gammaproteobacteria bacterium | reverse complement strand
TGCGGGCCGCCTGAATAGTGCTGACCAATTGTCCAGTCACCGATCTGCTGTTCCCAGCTAACCTCTCCCGTCAGGGCACTCAACGCAACCAGATGCGCGTCGCCAGTTGCAATGTAAAGCTTGTCGCCATAGAGCGTCGCGTTGCGATTGGCACAGGACAGTGTGGCTGCGTGATCGACCCGCTCACGCCGATATTCCCAGATGGGGGAACCATCCCGGGCATTCACCGCCTCGATGAAGTCGCATGCCTGGGGCAGGAACATGATGCCGTCCCGCACCAGCGGTGTTGTTTCCTGCATGCCCGGCTCCATGGTCCAGGCCCAGGCCAACCGGAGGTCACCCACTGACTCTTTGTTGATCTGATCAAGCGGGCTATAGCCCCAGTGATTCTGAGTGCGCCGCCACATTAACCATTCTCTGGGGTCGGGATTTTCAATCTCTGCGTACGTGACAGGGGTGTAGGTTTCCAGCTGCTGCTGCGAATCCTGGGCGTGCGTCGCGAACGAGGCCAGCGATGCCAACCCTGTGACCAGGGCAGTTCGGAGTAGGTTACGAGGCATGGTAAGTTCCTTTTTATTATGCGATAGAGCATAAAGTCTATGGCCGGGAAGGTCTATGCCTATCACGCGAAGCGCAACAGGGCAAAACGAAGAACGCAGACAGCACCGTATCGTGCACTGACCCGATCTGTGCGATGATCTCGACACGAATGGACATTTATAGGAGAGATTTCGTTGTCTCAAGCACAGGGTAATTATGTGAAACCGCGACTATTGTCTGTGGTACTGACTTTATGCGGCGTTGGCTTGAGCCTTCAAGGGTGGACACTGGCTTTACTGGGAGGTTCAATCTACTACCTGAGCGCGGGCCTGCTCTTGATCGCAGTCGCCGTGCTGTTGTTTCGTGGCAAACCCGAGGGCGCATGGCTGTACGGCGCTTTTTTAGGCATGACCTACCTCTGGGCTCTGTTAGAAGTGGGTCTTGACCCCTGGCAACTCATGCCGCGCGTTGGCCTGTTCTCTGTTCTGGGTCTGTGGTTCATGTTACCCAGAGTTAGACGAGGTTTGCTGCAGCGAGAGCCTGACTTCTTATTACAGCTGCCTGCCACCCGTCCGGTCGTCGCAGCCCTCGCGATATTGGTCGTTGCCCTGTTCGCCAACAATCGCGGATATGAGGTCAACAATCCAACTGCAGCGGGCACCGGACAGGTCTTTGATGACACTGGCCAGTGGCAACATTATGGGGCAAACCAGCGTGGCACACGTTTTGCCCCTACCAAGCAGATCAACACCACCAACGTGGGACAGCTGGAACCTGCATGGACGATCAGAACAGGCGTACCCGGAGAGTTTAAAGGCACGCCGATTCAAATCGATGATGGGCTATATTTGTGTACCGGTCGGAACATCATCCTGGCCCTCGATCCGGACAGCGGCGAGGAGCGCTGGCGATATGATCCGGAAATCCAGTCTGCGCGAGTCGGGTTCTGGGACACCTGCCGTGGTGTAACCTACTATGCCAATCCGCCAGAGCAAGTGGACAGCAATTGTCCTGAACGAATTATCACAGCCACAACGGACGCGAGGCTGATTGCAGTGAACAAGGAAACCGGCGAGACCTGCTCAGATTTCGGAGATCAGGGAGAGGTGAATCTGCTGACGGGCATGGGGGAAGTCAAACCCGGTTACTACTTTGCGACATCTCCCCCTACCGTCGCTAACGATACCCTGGTCTTGGGCGGCTGGGTTCTAGATAACCAGGAAACCGAGGAACCGTCCGGCGTCGTTCGGGGCTTCGATCCGGTGACAGGTGCACTGAAGTGGGCATGGGACATGGGACAGGAGGACCGCATCGGTCTTCCTGCGAAGGGTGAGACCTACACACGGGGAACACCCAATGTCTGGAGCCTGACGAGCACGGATGAAGAGCTGGGTCTTGTCTACGTCCCCACAGGAAATGCAACGCCGGATTATTTTGGCGGTCACCGCAGCGAGGCGATGGAGAAGTACGCCAGTTCAGTTGTGGCGCTGGATACTGAAACCGGTCGCGTGCGCTGGCATTTCCAGACCACGCATCATGACATCTGGGACTATGACGTCCCGTCACAACCAACCCTGGCGGACATTCCAATAGATGGTGCACTGCGTAAAGTAGTCATCGTACCGACCAAGCGAGCGCAGATTTTTGTCCTTGATCGGAAGACCGGTGAGCCGGTCACCCAGGTTGCGGAACTGCCAACGCCACAGACCGATATTCCGGAGGAATTTACCGCCCCAACTCAGCCTTTTTCGGTCGGCATGCCTAGGTTCGACCACGAACGGCTCCGAGAAGCTGATATGTGGGGCATCACGCCTTTCGATCACGTTTCCTGTCGAATTCAGTTCAAGCGTATGCGCTACGAGGGACCCCTGACTCCGCCGACCACCGGTCACGGTTCACTGTATTACCCTGGCGTTGGTGGCGGAATGAACTGGGGCAGCGTGGCTGTGGATGAAGTCAACCATCTGATGGTGGTCAATTCTCTGCACAACCCCTCGGTCGTGCGCCTCATTCCAAGGGCCGAAACAGAAGAAGTATACAATTACGGTATCGGTGGCGCCCAGGCAGGAACGCCCTACGCCGTCTATTCGTTCTTCTTCCTTTCGTCAGTCTTCGCTCCCTGTCTCAAACCACCGTACGGGGAAATCGCCGTGGTCGATCTTGCCAGTCAGGAAGTACTCTGGCGTCGTCCGCTTGGAACCACCACCGACATGGGACCATTGGGGATTCCTACCAGATTGCCCTTACCGATGGGCATGTTCTACACCGCGGGTTCGATGGTCACTGGAGGTGGGCTGGTTTTTAACGCTGGCGTAACGGACAGCAAAGTCAGGGCTATCGATATCTTAAATGGCCGGGAACTCTGGACTGATGAACTGCCGGCCGCCTCGACGGCTACGCCGATGAGTTATGTCAGTCCGAAATCAGGGCGGCAATACGTAATCGTTACGGTGCCAGAAGGCGGCGGTATTCTGCAGCTCGAAACTCAGGTCAACGAAGAGGCAAAGGAGCCTGAAGTCGGTGGTGGCTGGGTGTATGCGTATGCTCTACCGGAATCAATTATCGCACCCCAGCAGAGGCCGAGCGACACGCAAGTCACTCGAGCTGGCCGCTGAGGAAGCGCTGTCACGCCATAAGCAGCCATCCGTAGAGCCCCCCAAACGGCTTTCACAGAAAGCTTTCAGGGAATTTACTTAAGTTTTGAATAATCGGTGGCACTCATCATATAAGCTTCGATCGACAGCGGCACTGCGTATTTCTCCCGCAGCGCGTGCCAGGCGGGGTCTGCGGCAAACGCTTCCCAGACTTCCTGGCGGTGAGCCCTATCTCGATAGGCCAGCATCCAGACTAACGTATTCGGATTGTCAAGGCGCTGCCAGACAGCGACGACTTCGGCGCCATGCTTTTCAAAAATAGCCACCTCTTCCTCACGAAAACGCTGGTGCAGGTTATCAATGCCACCCTCGCCCTCTACCGCTGGCTCCGCTGTGTACATACGCAGCTCAAAACAGCGCGAACCAGCGTCAACGTTTTTGCTGAAATCCTCGGTCAAACCCGTCGCAGGGCCGCAGGGCTCCGCATTTTGTTGCGCTAACGCTGGCAGGGTGAAAAATAAAGCGAAAACGCTTAGCAGGATAATTCTCGGCATGACAGGCCTCCTCGAGACTAGTTTTCAGATTAGTCCTATTGTACGACTCTTATGGTGACTGGCAAACAATAAGCGCTTTCCCTCCCATCAGGGCTGCCTCATAAGCAATTATATAGAATGGCGCAGATCAGCATGCAATCCTTAGGGTCCAAGACAATCCGTCGGCTGAGCTCCATGGTATCTGGCTGACCCGTCCCAGTCTGACAGCGGAATCCAGCCTAGCGTCAAAACCAACCTGAATTGAAGAGCGCAAGCGGATACAGAATCAGCTCCTTCAGGCCCTCCGCGGATGCCCTGGCTATGCGCACCGAAAGTCACTAACTCTGAGCAAGCCGCCCTCTGGTATTAAGCAGTTTGCTGTTTTATTCTGCCACTATGACTGCACTTATATATCCCACTACCAATCTCACGCAGGTTGAGCAATTGAACATCGTCCGCGGCGATGGCATCTATGTGTACGACAAAGAGGGCAAGCAGTACCTCGAGGGTCTGTCGGCCCTTTGGTGTGCTGCGCTCGGCTACGGCAATGAAGAGATGATCGAAGCGATTACCCAACAGCTTCGCACCCTGCCCTACAGCCATATGTTTGGCGGACGTACCCATCAGGTCGCTATGAATCTGGCCGACCAGCTTAGCGAGATGGTGCCGGTGAGCGACGCTAAAATGTTTTTCGCGAATTCTGGCAGCGAAGCCAATGACTCGCAGATCAAGATGCTTCGCTATTACTTCAACGTGACAGGCAAACCTCAGAAGAAAAAAATCATTGCGCTGGAGCGCTCCTATCACGGTGTCACCATGGCTGCAGCGGCGCTGACAGGCTTGCCGGTCATGCACACGCACTTTGATGTGCCAACTGATGCCCTCGGGATCCTGCGCGTTTCCACCCCGCACTACTATCACGGAAAGGAGGATGACGAATCGGAAGCACAGTTTGTCGGGCGCCTTATTCGGGAGCTCGAACAGCTGATCGAGCGAGAAGGAGCAGACACCATTGCTGCCTTCATCGCCGAACCCATTGGCGGCGCCGCCGGTGTCGTAGTCGCTCCGGACAATTACTATCCCGCAGTTCAGGAGATATTGAAGAAACACGACATCCTGTTCTGGGCTGATGAAGTAATTTGCGGATTCGGCCGGACCGGTAATGACTTTGGCTCAAGCACCATGGGCATCAAACCCGATCTGATGAGCCTCGCGAAACAGCTGTCCGCAGCCTATATACCCGTAAGCGCGGCTGTCGTGCCCGGCTTCATGTATGAAGCCATGCGCGAACCCAGCAATCAACTCGGCATTTTCGGCCACGGTTATACCTATACTGGCCATCCGGTCGCGGCTGCGGCGGCGCTGAAGGCGCTGGAAATTTACCGTAGAGAGCAGCTGTTTGAACATGCCGCCCAGGTCGGCGCCTATATGCAAAGCCGTCTGAGGCACTACGAAAACCACCCTCTGGTAGGAGAGGTGCGCGGCAAAGGCCTGATCGCTGCGATCGAACTCGTTGCCAACAAGGCGCAACGAATCAGTTTCTCCGATGGCAAGGTTGGCGCAATTACCAAACAATACTGTCAGGACAACGGCTTACTCATCAGGGCAGTCAGCGGCAACTGTATCGCCTTCTGTCCCCCCTTAATTATCAGCCGGGAACAGATTGACGAGATGATCAGCATGTTTGACATCGCACTGAGTCAAACTCTGGATTACGTGCATAAGGAAAAACTATTGGTCTGACATATTGGTCGGGGCATTTGCCATGCTTGTAACTTACGTGAGAAACGCTACTTTTTTAGCTTTCATCCTGATTTTATTGTTCGCCTGCGGCGGACAGGAATCAGAGACGATGCGCCCTCCGATTCCCGCTGACCTCATTTTGACCAACGGCAAGATATTCGTTGCCGATGAAGCTTTCTCACTAGTCGACACCCTCGTAGTCACTGACGGGCTGATCGCGGCGATCGGTGACAGCAGCCTGACTGAACGATTTGACGCTAAAGAGACAGTCAATCTAGAAGGAAAGCTTGTCATACCCGGGTTCAACGACTCTCACACACACATACGCGGACGGCCGCAGCGCTATATCGAACTAAGCGAAGTCACCTCCATCGAAGAGATTCAGCTGCTCATCACGGCTAAAATCGACGAGATTGGTGAGGGCGAGTGGATCACTGGCTATGGTTGGTCTGAGGACGAGCTTGATGAAGGGCGGCGCCCGCTGCGTCTTGATCTTGATGCGGTTTCGCCAAACAACCCGGTCATCCTGACTCGGGCCGGAGGGCATAGTGCAGTAACAAATTCCGTGGCCTTGCAGCTCGCAGAAATCACCCTCGAGACCCCACAACCGGCAGGAGGTGTGATTGAAGTCGGTGAAGATGGCATGCTAAATGGGATCATTAGGGAGCGCCAGAACCTTGTCGGAAAGCTTGTACCAGATTCCACATATGAGGAGATCATCGCCAGCCTGGAAGTCAATCTTAATGCTCTTTTGGCTAAGGGCATTACTTCCATTACCGATGCTTCTAAAACCGTCGAAGACTATGAAATGTTTGAGGAGCTTTATCAGAGCAATCAGCTGGCACTGCCGCGGTCAACCTTGCAGTTCCAGTGGTATGATGCCGCTGCAATTAATGCGCTGAACGCGCGGGTAGGAGAAGGAGATGATTTTCTGAAGCCTGGTGCAATAAAAGTCTTTGCTGACGGTGGTTTCACAGGACCAGCCGCCTATACGCTGGAACCCTACGTCAATCAGGGAGAGTATCGAGGGTATCTAAACATGCCTGAAGGGGTACTCGTAAATCACCTCAACTTGATCCATGACGCGGGCTACCAAATGGGTATTCACGCAATTGGCGATGCGGCTATCGTGCTGGTCGTAAATACACTGGCTGACGCTCTGGAACGCAACCCGCGGGAGGATCACCGCCATTACCTGAACCATTTCTCCATGAGACCACCGGAGCTGACGATGGAGCTGATGGCAGAGCATGCCATTCACATTACCCAACAGCCGAATTTCACCTACACCCTTGAAGGGCGCTACGCCGAAAACCTCGATGGTTGGAGACTTCAGCATAACAATCCACTGCGCGGCCCGATGGATCATGGAATAACCGTGGCCATATCCAGCGACATCTTGCCGATCGGACCGCTGGTAGGTCTATACGCCGCCGTAACCCGAAAGGGGATGACTGGCACAGTGTACGGAGCAGACGAAGCCATCACCATGGAGGAAGCCATCCGCGCCTACACGGCGCTGGGGGCCTATCTCAACTTCGAAGAAGAAAAAAAAGGCACGCTTGAGGTAGGCAAGTTTGCCGACATGATATTAATGTCCGAAGATCTGCTATCTATCGATCCGGAACGTATCATGGAGGTCGACGTCGAAAAAACCTGGATAGGGGGTTCGCTGGTATACGAATCTAACGCCCAGAACCGCACTGCGCCATAGAACTACGGACATCTATTTATGTCTGCATCAGGCATGGCTAGCCGATTCCAGGCGCTGCATAGGGCAAATCAGAAGGTGCGGCTTATTCGACACCTGAATAGCCGGGAATAGTATTCATTACGCCGAGTTGCCCGATCTGTTCTCGGGATCCATACCTCGCTTCAACCGTCATACAACGGCGCCGGCGCACCCGACTAAAAGAACGGTTTTCATCATCGCATACAATCATCTGAGCGAGTGACTTGCCACGGTTGTACTCCGCCAGTTCCTCGAAGCTCATCCGTTCGAATCGCGGGGTGGTATCGACCTCGCAGGCAATGAGCGCCATGCCCATCAAGAAAAATGTAATCAGTCTCATTGCTGGTAAAAACCTCTCATAATTGGTTTACTGACAGCGGTTGAGTCAAAAGATGCGACCCGCTGGTCATTAAAGGGAACAACCGCAGCTCGACCCGAGCCTGCCAACTAGGACTGCAGTCAGGACTGCGCAGCTAAAAAAGACCACCACAGTCCGGTTCAAGAACAGAAACGACAGGAATCCGGAATCAGTTTTATGTCTGACAGTTCTCAACAATCGAGTTTTCTTCGCGTTCTCGGCAGGCGGGATGTGGTCGCGCTCGCCTTTGGTGCGATGATCGGCTGGAGCTGGGTAGTACTCACCGGCACCTGGATCACTTCCGCAGGCGTTCTTGGTGCCATCACCGCGTTTCTGCTTGGCGGTGGCGCTATTGCAGTGGTCGGCCTGACTTATGCAGAACTGTCGTCCGCACTACCATACGCGGGCGGCGAACACGTCTACAGCGAAAGAGCCCTCGGCTATCGGGCTTCATTTATCTGCACTTGGGCCATCATTCTAGGCTATATGTCCGTAATCGCTTTTGAAGCAGTTGCTCTGCCGACGGTCATGGACTCGCTGGTGCCCGGGCTGGACATCGGCTATCTGTGGACGGTTGCGGGTTGGGATGTTTATGCCACCTGGGTAGCTACCGGTATTGCCGGCGCAGTCATCATGACCACGCTGAATGTTATCGGCGTCAAATTCGTTGCCATCGTCCAGACCATGGTCGTGCTGCTGATCCTAATCGTCGGCTTCTTGTTTGTCAGCGGCGCTGGCGTAACCGGCTCGGTCTCCAATCTTGAACCGCTGTTTGCCAAAGGGGTGACCGGTATCACGATTGTGCTGGTCATGGTGCCTTTTATGTTTGTGGGCTTTGACATCATTCCACAGGCCGCTGAAGAAATTGATCTTCCCCACCGCGATATCGGCACGGCTCTAATTCTGTCCGTGATGATGGCCATTGCCTGGTATGCGCTGATCATCATGGGTGTGGGGCTGGTCATGAGCAGTGAAGCGCTCGCCACTGCTGATCTGGTGACAGCTGAAGCCAACAGCATGATTTATGGCGAAATGGGCGAAACTGTTCTGCTCGTGACAGGGCTTGCTGGCATCGTGACAAGCTGGAATGCACTGATTGTCGGTGCTAGCCGCGCCCTCTACGCCATGGCAAAGGCGGGCATGCTCCCCGCAGCATTGGCCGAAGTCCATCCCAGATATCACACCCCCAAGAATGCGATTCTGCTGATTGGGGCATTGTCGGTGATCTCACCTTTTTTTGGTCGGCCGGCACTGGTTTGGCTGGTGAATGCGGGCGGGCTCGGCATCGTTTTGGCCTATGCCTTCGTTGCATTGTCATTTCTGGCGCTGCGCAAAAATGAACCCGAACTGGAGCGGCCTTATCAAGCACCAGGGGGCAGTTTCACGGGTTACCTCGCTCTGGTTCTCTCAGTGGCTATCGGCGCGCTCTATTTCCCCGGTAGCCCATCGGCACTGGTCTGGCCGCAGGAATGGTCGATCATTGTGTTCTGGATCATTCTAGGCGCTCTGCTGTTCGGCCTGTCACGGCTCCCCAACCGGGCAGACTGAGCGACAACTACCCTTCCGAACGGGGCTCTGGCGCAGTTCCAGGCACTTGCGAAATGTCAGTCAGTAGTTGAACATAAACCACTACTGTTGAGCATTGAGGACAGCCCCCATGACCCGCACAATTATAAAAAGTAGCTCATTGATTTTACTGTTATTTTTAGCAATTTCCGGCCAGGTAACCGGTCAAGCAGATTCCAACTATCAGGCCCCTCGAACACCCGACGGACATCCCGATCTACAGGGCGTGTGGGAAAATAACACCATCACCCCGGTGGAGAGACCCGATGTCTTCGGCGACAAGGAATTACTGACTGACGAAGACGTAGCTTTCATTCAACAGCGAATCGGCGAAATCATGGCGGCTGGAGAAGATGCGCTGTTTGGTGGCGGCGTTCTCGAAGCCGTGTTTAGCGGCGAAATCAACTCCTACGATCCAACTACCGGGAACTACGACTCGCAGTGGATGGCGGAGCGGACAGTACACCGCCGTACTTCTCAGATCACAGACCCACCCAACGGTAAATATCCTCCGCGAACCGAAGCAGCCGTTGCCGCTGCCCGGGAATTGCGAGAGTGGCGCGCGGGCCATCCTGCGGATTCATGGACGGACCGACCGCTGGGAGAGCGCTGCCTGTCGTTCGGAGCACCCCGGCTTGGCTCAGGCTATAACAGCTACTGGCAGATTGTGCAGTCGCGGGACACTGTGGTGATCTATCAGGAAATGGCCCACGATGCGCGCATCATCCCGATCATCGAACAACCCCATGCACCTGCCAGCGTAAAACTCTGGCACGGCGATTCACGCGGCTGGTGGGAAGGCGACACATTAGTCATCGAGACAACAAACTATTCAGATGCCAGTGGCAGCAGTCCGCAGACGGACAGAAAAGTAAACGTTGAACGTCTCACCAGAATCAGCGACAGCGCACTTCAGTACCAGCTCACGTCGAGTGATCCGGGGCAATTTACTTCCCCATACACCCGGGAGATCATTTTTGACCATACGCCTGACAAAATCTATGAATATGCTTGTCATGAAGGCAACTACGGGATGTACAACATTCTTTCTGGGCACCGGGCCGAAGAGAGAATGGCAGCGCAAAATCAGGACGATTAAACAGCGGTGAAACTGAAAACAATCGCTGTCGCCTTTGCTTCAATTCTGACGCTGACGACGCAAGCGATCGCGCAGCAGGCGTTCTACATGGCGAACGAAGCGGTGATGGTTACGGACGGCGACACCAAGGTGCTGTTCGATCCGCTGTACCCAGAGAGCTATGGTCAGTATCTGCTGGTACCCGAAGCGATGCGGGCGGCGCTTTTTGCCGGCGACGAACCCTTTGATGGCGTAGACGCGATTTTTGTTAGTCACTTCCACGGAGATCACTTCTCCGCTGACGACATGCTCAGCCTACTGGTTGCGCAGCCCGACATCATTCTCTACGCACCGCAGCAAGCGGTTCTCGCTATGCGATCAAGAGCGGCCCGCGAGCAAGAGTTGGTTTTTGATCGGGTGAACGGCGTTGCCCTCGAGTATCAGGATCCACCTGTCACACTTTCCATGGACAAGCTGAAAGTGGAGGCCGTTCGGATTCCACATTCTGGATGGCCAACCGACCGACTGAACGTCCAGAATATTGTCTGGCGCGTCACCCTCGACGAACGTAGCGTGGTCGTGCATATGGGGGATGCCGATTCTCATGACGTCCATTTTGCTCGAGACACCGACTATTGGAGTCAGGTCTCTCCGAATATGGCTTTCCCTCCGTACTGGTTTTTTGGGAGCCGCGAAGGCAGAAGTATTCTAGAAAACCGAGTCGGCGCCAAACGCAATGTCGGCATCCACGTCCCCAGAACGATTCCCGGAGACCCGATGCAAAGACCACGGCCGCTGCGCGGAGCAGATCTTTTCATGGTGCCCGGCGAGACCCGCCGTATCAACTGATATGGTGTCAGATAAGTTCAGATTCCCCACCCTCACCGCAGTTGTCATCGCCAATATGGTGGGGACGGGTGTCTTCACCAGTCTTGGTTTTCAACTGCTTGATATCAGATCAGGCTTCGCCCTGCTCGCTCTATGGGCAATTGGAGGTGTGGCCGCCCTCTGTGGGGCCATGACCTACAGCGAACTCGGTGCCGCCCTGCCCCGCTCAGGTGGAGAATACAATCTGCTCAGTCGAATTTATCATCCTGCTGCGGGCTTTGTGTCGGGCTGGGTTTCCTCGACGGTGGGTTTTTCCGGACCGGTCGCGCTGGCTGCGATGACGTTTGCCGCTTATGCCTCTTCGATTTTTCCGGAGGGCCTGAGTATAAATATTCAGAAGCTTCTTGCAGCATCCCTTCTCATTATGCTGACAGGAATCCACGCCACCAATCACAAAAACAGCAGCGGCACCCAGGTGATTTTCACCCTGATGAAAATCGGTGTGATTCTAGCTTTTGTTTTCGGCACGCTGATAGCGGTGGACACACCACCGCCGGTGAGTTTCCTTCCCGCCGAGGGGGACTTCGCAATAATCACCAGCGGAGCCTATGCTGTGGCACTCATCTACGTGTCCTTTGCCTACACTGGGTGGAACGCGGCAACCTATCTCAGTAGCGAACTGGAGGACCCCCAACGCACGCTTCCCTGGATTTTGATTTCCGGCACAGCTGTTGTCACCCTGCTTTACCTCGGGCTCAATTTTTCTTTTCTCTATTCTGCACCGATGGACCTGATGGCAGGTCAGGTTGAAATAGGAGCTATCGCAGCGCAGGCTGCTTTCGGAGAGACGGCGGGACGTCTCACTGGCCTAGTTCTGGCCATGCTCTTAATCTCTACTGTAAGCGCAATGACCATGGCCGGTCCGAGGGTAATCCAGGTCATCGGCGAAGATTATCCTGCAATCGGAATACTAGGCCGTAAGAACCGCAGCGGAATACCTGCCACCGCAATCTGGATACAGTCTTCCGTCGCACTGATATTTATCTTCTCTTCGACCTTTGAGTCCGTGCTGGTTTTTTCCGGCTTTACCCTCGCACTCAATAGCTTTGTTACCATCGCAGGCATTTTCGTACTACGCTACCAACAGCCTGATCTGGAGAGACCTTACCAAACGTTTCTTTACCCCCTGCCGCCATTACTCTATCTCCTGCTCACTGGCTGGATTCTGGGATTCACCCTGATCAGCCGACCGGTGGAGGGGCTGTTTAGTCTGGGTTTTATCGGGTCAGGACTGTTCTTTTACTGGCTTGCAGCCAAACGTATCAGCTCTCGCCGAGCTTATCGAAATTCATCGTAACACTACGCCGAGCCCGGGTGAGACAACCAACAGTAAATGCGTTCCGGATCTGGAAAACTCATTCCAAAGCCTGAATCCGCGCACCAGTGCTATGCTGCACATTCAGTTGCGCGAGTTCGATCCGGCTTAAAATCGTTTTTTAACGGCCTTTAAGGCGTCGGCGAAAATCTCGAAGCTCTGCGCTAGATCTTCCTCAGTGTGGGCAGCGGAAACAAACAGGTTATGGTGAGAAGTTAAAAATAAACCCCGCCTCGTGCACTCTCCACACAAGGCCTGATGAAACGCCGGCCCGGCCTCGTGCTCTGTACGCAAGTAAGCCATTGAAGGAATCCCGCTGACAACCAACTCGTGGCCGGCGTCTGCGGAGATCGATTGCAAACCACTCCACAGCGCGGTTCCTGTCTTGAGAACACGCGCGGGCACTTCAAGACGCTTCAGTTCCCGCAGGCACGCGAGCGCTGCCGCCATCGGTCCAGCCGAGAACCAAAAGCTGCCGGTCTGAAAGACGCTAGCCGCCGCATCCTTAAGTTCGCCGCGCCCAACCACAGCTGCAATCGGATATCCGTTGGCGATCGCCTTACAGTAGCAGCTGAGGTCCGGCGTATAGCCAAAGTAAGCGGGGGAACCCTCCATATGCAGGCGGAAACCCGCTCGCACGTCATCACAGATTGATAGCACCTGATGCTCGCGCAGAATTTCGTGCACCCCGTTCCAATAGCCAGAATCTGGCAGGGCATTGTCTTCATAAACCGGGTGATGGTAGGGCGAGCTGATGAATGCTGCGACTTCTCCCGGATGTTCAAGCAGTGCTAATTGCAAGGCGGGAAGATCGTTCCAGGGAATCCGAATCAACTCATGGTGATCACGCTCGCTGATACCGGCACGGCCTCTTGCCTGCATCCAGGGGGAACTGCCATGGTAGCCCCCTTCAATGGCGATCAGTTTCCGACGGCCCGTGTGCGTGCGTGCAATGAGTACCGCCATGTTGGTCGCGTCAGCGCCATTTTTCGCAAAAGTTGCCCAATCCGCCCAGGGTATCAAATCCACGAACGTTTCCGCTAAATCGACCATCACCGGAGAGGCAAGTGAGCAAGTGTCTGCTTTGGCCAGCTGATCGCGTACCGCCTGTTCGATAACTTCGTTGTCGTAACCCAGAATCATAGGACCATAAGCGCACATGTAATCAATATATTCATTGCCATCCACATCCCAGAAGCGTGAGCCCTTCGCGCGGTCCACATAATGAGGGTACGTTCCCGCTGGCACCTGTGCCATCGGATTGAAGTGTCCCGGAATGCCGTTAGGAATCACGTTCTTTGCTCTTTGCAGCAGAGCCTCACTCTTGCTGTAGCCGTGGTTTCGCCTCTGCTCAGTCATTACTGCCTGCCTCATCATGAATAATAAAGTCCATATCATAGCTCGCCATATACAAAGCAAAGAGTACTGCGGCAGTTCCCATGAAGCCTGCAAAAAATAAATGATACATGGCTCCTTCTAGTTTAGAGGAGCCATCAGGGTTTTGAATTATCTGGTTGACCACCGCGGTAAAGACATTACCTGCCGAGATCGACAAGTAGAAGAAAGACATGACCAGAGACTTCATGCGCTTGGGCGCCTGCGTGTAGGAGAATTCCATAACCGTTATCACCAGCATTACCTCAGCAACCGAGAGCAAGAGGTAAGCCAGCAGCTGCCAGCTGATATGGGGCGTCAAGCCCAGCTGAATTTGCGATTCACACCAAGCGGTGACGAGAAACGGAGTCAGAGCTAGAAACATACCAATACACATCTGCCGGGCAGGGGTAAGCTCGAACAGTTTGTTCATGGCCGGATAGATCAGGTAGGTAAAGGTCGGTATAAGCAAGATGATCAAAAACGGATTTGCAGCCAGAATCTGTGCGGGCAGCAACTCGACTCCGAATACCATCCTGTCCATATTCTGCGCCTGTAATACCCAAGTACTACCCTGTTGATCAAACAGGGACCAGAAAGCCGCAACCAGAACATAAATCACCAATAGACGCTTCACCACCCGCCGGCCCTCGGGGCCGGTGATGTCCTGCAGATACCCCTGGCCTGCTGGCGGAATATGGACAAATTCCCGGCGGCCTGCCCAAAAGGTCAGCGTCGCCAGCGCCATGAAAGCGCCGGGCACGCCAAAAGCTACAGCCGGCCCAAAGTGTTCCAGCAGCCAGGGCGTAAGCAAGGAGGAAGTTGACGACCCAAGGTTAATGCCGAGGTAATACCAGCTGTAAGCCCGTGACAGTAGATGCTTATTGGTCTTGCCAAACTGGTCGCCGACATTTGAGGCCACACAGGGCTTGATGCCCCCGGAACCTACCGCGACCAGGGTCAGACCCAAAAACAGGCCGATCTGGGTATCGTCCAGAAACAGCGAGAAATGCCCCGCGCAGTAAACAAGCGACAGCGAGATGATGGTCTTGTATTTACCCCAGAAGGCATCAGCAATGATCGCGCCAAGCAGCGGCAGAAAATAGGCAGTTGCGGTAAATAGGTGGAAATATGACGTCGCATCTTCATCAGGCAGCGTGGCTAACTGCCCGTCCGAAGACATCAGATACTGGGTCATGAAAATGACCAGAATTGCCCGCAAGCCATAAAAACTGAAGCGCTCAGCAACGTCATTCACAATGATGTAAGGAACCCCGCCCGGCATGTCGGGTGTTGCAACGGGCGCTGTCAGATAGTGGGTCATTAAGCCATTGTAACGAAAATCCAGCGGGAAGCATCGCAGGATTCCAGACGCAGGGAAGATGGGACTTTTGTCCTGCCAACCAGACTGGGTGAAATCACGGTGGCATGATCTACGCCTCGCCGTTGGCTTGCAGACCGGAATACGAGATGGTTTGCTATGTCTTTGCCAACCTTCCGTATGGAGCCCGCCCCATGTTCTACGAACCGAAAAACCAGAACCACGGACTGCCCAAGAACCCATTCAATAGCCTGGTGATCCCGCGGCCCATAGGCTGGATCAGCTCAATCGACAGCGATGGGGTATTTAATCTAGCCCCTTACAGCTTTTTCAATGCTGTCTGTTACCGACCTCCAACCGTCATGTTTTCAGCAGGCGCAAGCAGTACAGATGATCGTAACAAGGACACGGCGCGGAATGTCGAGACTACCGGTGAGTTCGTATGCAATCTGGCGATATGGGAACTCAGGGAACAGATGAGCCTCTCTTCTGCCACCTTGCCTCCGGAAACGGACGAGATTGCGCTGGCGGATCTGACGCCCGTCGGTTCCACTCTGGTAAAGGCGCCGAGAATTGCCGAGGCGCCGGTTCAGCTTGAATGCAAGTATGTTAAAACCACCCTCATAACAGGATGGGATCACGGAGATGGCTATAAGGTGATATTTGGAGAAGTCATTGGTGTTCACATTGATGACGCCATGATCACCGAAGGCGGCCTTATTGATGTGGCTAAAATGATGCCGATCGGCCGCCTTGGATACAATGATTACGCGCGGGTAGACGCGGATTCCATCTTCACGATGGCTCGGCCTGGTTAAAACGGCCCAGACGCGCCTGAAGGTTCGCGTAGTGAGTATCATTGGCTCGTGCCGGGCGAGTACAGCAGATTTTTCTTTCTGCGCGACATACGGCACAATCGGAGGGAGTGGCATGATTATTGATGCCGCCCATCGTAATGTAACCTACAGGGCACATATGCGACCACAATAACAAGTAAATCAGGTTCCAGATCTTTTATCATGGCACCCTGCACGGAGACATCAATGTCCTTCAAGCAAAGATCTTATTTCCGCTTTCTCCGACTGTCTGTTCTGATGGTGATGCTTACGGGCCATCTCCCGCTGAGCGGTCAGGAAATTCCACGCCTCTCGAGTGGACTGCCAGACTTTAATGGTGTCTGGCAAGTCTTGAACGAAGCAAACTGGGATTTAGAACCGCACATTGCGAGACACTCGGTGATGATGCGGGAAGGTCCGGTAAATGCTGTGCCTGCTGCAGAAACACTCGCAGCCGGGGCCGTTCTGTCGGTACCCGGTTCTATGGGTGTCATTGAAGGTGGCGGCCGGATTCCTTACAACGAGCAGGCTCGCAGGGTCAAAGAAGACAACGCGGCCAACTGGATCACCCGCGATCCTGAAGTTAAGTGCTATATGCCGGGAGTGCCGAGGGCGACCTACCTGCCACACCCGTTTCAGATCATCCAGAGTGATAACGATTTTTTTATTGCCTATCAGTTTGCAGGCGCCGTACGGGATATTTACCTCGAAGACCCAGGTCCAGCACCGCTTGACTCCTGGATGGGGTGGTCCGCAGGCCGCTGGGACGGGGACACCTTGGTCGTCGAGGTGACGGGATTGCACGACGGCACCTGGCTGGACCGCGCCGGCAGTCATCACAGCTATCAGATGAAAGTTACCGAGCGCTACACCCTTATGGGCCCCAATCACATCGACTATGAGGCGACAATTGAAGATCCCTTGGTACTGACCGAACCCTTTACCATCAAAATGCCTATTTACCGCCGCATGGAATCTGACGCCCGAATCATGGATTTCCGATGTGTCGAATTCGTTGAAGAGCTTATTTATGGTGAGTATCGCAGATACCCGCTTCCCCGAGATTGAGTTCAGGAGCATGTACATGAAAACTTCAAAAAAACGTTCCACTTACCTGCTTGTTATTGCAGGGCTCTGCATCATGCCCCCCAGCCTGGCGCAGAACGGTGAAATTCCCCGTACCGCCGATGGCAAACCGGATTTTTCCGGCACTTACGACGTGTCTACGCTGACGCCGTTTCAACGCCCCTCTCGATTCGGAAATCGGCTGATCCTGACCAACGATGAAGCCTTTGGCATTGCTAATGCCGAATTCGAGCGTAAAGAAGAGAATCAGGTGGGCAGTGACCCCGACCGTTCGGCACCCCCTCAAGGTGGAGATGGTTCTACGGGTGCTGCCGGCAATGTCGGGGGCTATAACACATTCTGGGTAGATAACGGCACAGACGTGGTCCGCATAAACAGCGAATTCAGATCGTCCATTATTACCGACCCGCTTAACGGCAGGATGCCACCCGTGACCGATGCACTGCGTGATGCGCAGCGTGCGGCTCTGGGTGCGGGCGAAGCGCCACGCCGGGAAGGTGGAGCAAATGATGGTACAGCCTACTGGCTGGATGCGGGATTAGATGCACCCGGCCCCTACGACAATCCCGAAAACCGGCCGTTTGCGGAGCGCTGCATCATGTCATTTGGCTCCACTGCAGGGCCACCGATGCTTCCCGCACTTTACAACAACCATAAACGCATCGTGCAAACGGAAGACACGATTCTTATTCAGATTGAAATGGTGCACGAAGCGCGCATCGTCAGAATGAACGCCGAGCACGACCCGTATAACATTCAAAAATGGCTCGGCGATTCTATCGGATGGTGGGAAGGAGACACTCTGGTGGTTGAGACGACAAACTTTAGGGACACCCCCAATTTCTCGCGCGGCTCNGCCNANATGNNNGTCACNGAATANTTTGAGTACGANAACCCNNACAAGGTGATNTACCGCTTTACNGTAGAGGACCCTNCCGTGTGGACNNCTTCNTTCAGCGGNGAGTACTCNTGGCCACGCACCGACAACAAGCTGTTNGAGTATGCTTGTCATGAAGCNAACTATGCACTNGAAGGCATCATGAAAGGNGCTCGTGTACTNGAAGCAGAATANCGGGGNGAAGANCCGGGNGGNATCGCCAATCCGACTCANTAANCNNCCNNAAGACAANCAGGGAGCNCTATTATGANATCAATTTCTTTTTGGCTTAAAACNGGCGCANCAGGACTNCTTGCTGCNGGGCTGTGGATNAGCGNNGGNATGCAGGCNNTNGCCCATCACGCCTTCAGCGCCGAATTTGATCCTAACCGTCCGGTGCTGTTGCGTGGACCGATTGTGCGCGTTGAGTGGGTGAACCCTCATACCTGGATACATCTGGACGTCACCAATGATGACGGTAGCAAGACCACCTGGATGGTGGAAGGCGGCACACCAAATACCCTGCTGCGTCGTGGACTGTCCCGCGACACAATTCTGCCGGGAACGTTTATCGTGGTCGACGGATATCAGAGTAAGGATCGCAGTGCGCGGGCCAATGGCCGGGACATCACTTTTGAAGACGGACGCAAGTTCTTCATGGGTTCTTCAGGGACCGGGGCACCCTACGATCGGGAACGCAATTAACTCAAACGCGGGAAAACGGCTGATGGAACCCGCCCGGGACCGTCAGCCTGTTGTCGGACGAAGGCTGNGAAGTCAAATTTGATAGAGAAAGAAATCGACATAGCAACCGCCGATGGCGACATGAATACCTTCATCACCNACCCGGAGGAAGAAGGGCCACATCCTGTCGTTCTGTTCCTGATGGACGCACCGGGCAAGCGCGGCGAGCTGCATGACATGGCCAGGAGACTCGGCACCGCCGGCTACTACGTCATGCTGCCCAATCTCTACTATCGGCGCGTGCGTGTTTATCGCATTGCTGAATCAACCCGGGAAGAAATGCATGAGCATATGGACTCGCTAAGTAATGACATGGTCTGCAAGGACATAGCACAGCTTATCGACTATGCAGACCAGGACGATGCGGCGAAATCGGGCAAGCTCGGCTGTGTCGGCTATTGTATGAGTGGCCCTTTCGCTTTTGCTGCCGCAGCGCGATTTCCTGATCGCGTTGCCGCAAGCGCCTCATTTCATGGCGTCAGGCTGATGATCGATGCACCAGATTCACCGCATCTTGAGGCANATAAGATTGTCGGAGAGATGTATTTTGGCTGTGCCGAAACCGACAGTTACGCACCGACAGAAATGGTAGAGTCCTTACAGTCACATCTCGAAGAAACTGCGATCAATGCACGCGTGGAGTGGTACCCGGGGACCCAACACGGTTTCGTGTTCCCTAAAAGGAAGGGTATGTATGACAAGGCCTCAGCAGAGCGGCACTGGGAAAGACTTTTCGCCTTGTACCGCCGCTGCCTCTGACCACGTCTTACATGCGGTGTAGTGCGCAAATCTTATTACCCGCCGGATCTCTCAGATAGGCAATATACATCTTCACCCCCGCACCTTCCCGAATACCGGGAGGATCTTCGCAGTCTTNACCACCTGCTTCAACGCCGGCTTTATGCCAGGCGTCCACCGCTTCCGGACTCTCCGCGGCAAAGCCGAGGGTGAAGCCGTTGCCGTGCGTCGCCGGTTCACCATTAATAGGATTGGTAATACCGAATATGCCGGTAGGGGTACGATAAAAATAGCGACCCTTCGGGTCATGGGCGGGTCCTCCGATCCCCAGAGTGGCCAGCGCCGCGTCATAAAATTTGCGGGAAGCTTCCAGGTCATTTGCTCCCAAAATTACATGGCTGAACATGTGTCTCTCCTAAAGTTGCTCAAACCTCTCGATCAAGGTGTCTGGCAATGCGCCAGAAGCGCGCAGACATATTGTGCTTAGCCAAGAAGCTCAGGGCCGAGAGGCAGGGCCCCAGTTCCTAAAACTTTAATTCACTGAGGATCAGCTAATCANCAGCGTGCGTGGCATTTGACCAAAATTCTCCCAGCGGCTGACTTTTTCAGGCAATTCACTTTGAGCCGGCTGAACGTTCCCATTCGCGTCCGTCACGCGTGAGACAATGGTGTGCTCTCCGGCATCCGGATTGCTCCACGGCATAGAGAACAGCTTCCAGGAATACTGACTGGAGCGCGGATCTATTTCGGCACGCTGCCAGGGCCCATCATCAATCTTCACCTCTACGCTCTGCAGCGGCGTGCCATCGTTCAGCACAAAACCGGTAATCGTAAACTCGTCTGNCACGCGGCTCACCCGAACAATGGCCGATTTGAGATTAATGCGCGTCACGGAGTTTTCAACCCAGCGCTCTTGATCCCCTACACGCTCTTTTTTCAGAGTGACGTAATCACGACCCATGAATCTGCCCATGTATCGTCGGTCCTGTACATGAATCTGGGTCAGCCACTTCACGTTTGCCACTCCGTAAAACCCGGGCACAAGCAGCCTCACAGGACGGCCATGGCCTTGCGGCAAGGCTTCTCCATTCATCTGCAGCGCCAGCATGTTGACGTCACGCATCGCATCGACTAACGGCAGGCTTCTGGCGAAGGCCTGCTCAACCTCCGTCTCCCTGATTTCCTCGACGCCGATATCGCCGCCGAAAAACACGACTTCCTTCCCTTCCGGCTGAATACCGGCCGCCTCAAGCAGATCTCTGAGCCGTACACCACGCCAGTTTGCGTTGCCAATCAGGCCCTGAAAAATCCCGAGCGGCCGATTGCCACCACACTCGAAGCCGGCATCGAGATCAACCTGCGGCATAGCCTGCAGGTCCGCAAGGGAATATTCGATTGGATTATCCACCAGACCCGTGATCTGCAGACGATAGCTGGGCAAATCAAGCTCGGGCTGACCGTAGTGCTGGACCACATAGAAATCCTGGTTGTCCGTGTAAAAGCTGTCCGAGGAAATCTGCCGGGTATCAAGNAAGTGGGTTCCTCCGGGCCGCGCAGGTGGTCGGGAATAATCTTCCGGCATATCATTGAACGGTACAAGCTCTTCACCTTGAGCGAGTGCCGGCAGGACCCATGGAGGTGCCGACGCGACGGCGCCGGCGGCAAGCCCAGCGTTCACGGTCTTTTTAATTGCTGCTCTGCGCGAAATCTTCTGCGACTCCGATTCGCTTGATAGTTCGTGGTCAGACATGTCTTTTTCCTCCGATTATTCTCATTTTTCTATGGTAGACGCAGCGATTCATCCCGCTTTGCCGTTGTTCGTTCTGTCCTACAGCACCCAGATCTCGTGGCTTCACTCGCCCCGACCCCGGTGACCATACATATGACTAGGCCGCTTTTTGACTCAGCAAATCCCGCGCCTCCAGCGCTAAGCCGAAAGAGCGCACCCGCATATCATGGTCATAGATTGAACTAACACACATCAACTCATCAGCACCTGTACGCATCAGGAACTCGCCCATCTGATTCGCCGCACTCTGTACTGAGCCGACCGCCGAGCATCGGGTGATCATCTCCAGCATGGCCGCTTCCGAAGCGCTCAAGCTTGCCTCAAGCCCCTCCACCGGTGGCGGCAGCTGTATCGGGTTTCCCCGTCGAAGCGACAGCATGGACTGCAGAGCAGAAGAGCGCAGATACAGCGCCTCCTCGTCTGTGTCCGCGACGAAGACGTTATAGCCAAGCATGACATGAGGTTTTTGAAGCTGTTCGGACGGTTTGAACCGCTCGCGATAGATGGCTATGGCCTGCATCATGTCTTGAGGCGCGAAGTGTGACGCAAAGGCATAGGGCAAGCCAAGCGCAGCCGCGAGTTGGGCGCCGAACAGGCTTGAACCGAGAATCCACAGCGGTACATTGGTGCCAGCGCCGGGCGTGGCGACCACCGCCTGCCCCTCGCTGGCGTCTCTCAGATAGTGCTGGAGTTCCACCACATCGTTGGGAAAATTGTCGGCACTCCCGGTGAGATTTCTGCGCAGGGCATGGGCAGTCCGCTGATCAGTGCCCGGTGCACGACCCAGCCCCAGATCGATACGTCCGGGATAGAGAGAAGCAAGAGTGCCGAATTGCTCGGCAACCACCAGTGGAGCATGATTGGGAAGCATGATTCCCCCGGAACCCACCCGAATTTTCGAAGTACCATTCGCGATGTAGCCGATCACCACCGCCGTCGCCGCACTGGCAATGCCTTTCATATTGTGATGTTCGGCAACCCAGTATCGATGATAGCCAAAACCCTCGGCCGCACGGGCGAGCTTTAGTGTGTTGCTCAGCGCCTCTGCAGGAGAGCTGCCTTGCGGCACTGGCGCCAGATCAAGAACTGAAAGCTTGGTCATAGCAGAACCGAATGAAAACAGAAAAGCGCCAGGTTCCCTGAATTATAACTTGGCATTGATATCGGTAACCTCTTTGACTGATGCCGTCACTACCTCGCACGCCGTTCAGCAATGAATCGCTCATATTCTTCTTGCCCGAGGTAGGTCACATCAACCCAGTTGTGCGCCATCTCATCAACGGTACGATCACCCCAGCCTACCCATTGGTTGGGGTCCGGGTTGTAGGGGTTTTGTGCAGTGTTGTCATGCCAGGCCGTCGTCACAATCATCGTGCCTTTGGGCACGATTGGCGCTGCTTCTTCCTCATACACGTAATTGATTTGCCAATTCCATTGGAAGTTGTCTACGAAGGACAGCATCTCACGCTCCCCGTTCGGATAAATGGCTTCCATGGACATCGCCTTGCCTCTCATATGCATGTGCGGCTGAAAGTTTTCAATGCGGGCAGGTGCGGACAACACGAATGTCCCCTGAGTCACGGCGATTTCATTCGGCGGTATGTCAAGGCTGTGCGGCCCCTGCGCGTCGAACATACTGAGAATAGTGCGGTGCTCAGGCGGCTCATCATGAAACCAGACACCCAGCTCAACCTGCGCCTGCGGCACTCTTTCCCCGTTCGCATGTAGATGCATTTCCCACATAATCTGGGACCCGGGCATCATCAATTTACCCGTATCCGGGCGAAAAATCTGGCCAGCTTTACCAACCGCCCATTCCATAAAGAGACTCGGCCCGAATGGCACATCAACATCTTCAGGCAGGCCTCGTTTGCCGTCTTCCTGCTGCAGCAAAAATGCCAGAGAATGATGCACCACTCTGCGGCTTGCATCATTCTTAGGACGGATCTCAATGGCTTTTACCCAGCGCTCCTCCGTGAGTCCGGTCGGAGTCATCGGACGAAACCATTTGTCCTGGGTGACAGCGGCCAGATCATAGGGCTCCGATTCGACCACCAAATCCGGAGGGCTTCCCATCTGATTCTCAAGACGCCAGACCAGCGCATCGTTAAATTCAAGTGAGGCCGGTGCCTGTGCAGGATCACCTTCCAGTGCACCCTGATCGACCCAAGCCAGAATCGTGGCGCGCTCTGCCTCAGTGAGGCCCCGGTCGTTGGTAAACTCCTGAATGCCGACCTGCGGGTTAACGTGCCAGGGAGGCATTACACGATTTTCGACGCGATAGCGAATCACCGGCGCAAACAGCTTGGCCTCTTCATAGGTCAACAGCGGCATGGGCGCGATGGAGTTGGGCCGGTGGCACTCCTGACATTTTTCCTGAAAGATCGCAGCAACATCACCGGTCCAGGTGACCTCTCGATCCGACTCGGACTGCCCGAGTGTCCAGCCTGATGTCATTGCCGCAGCAATTGCCACGCTCCAGATTTTTAGCAGTCTCATCGTCTACCTCCACGCGGCCCAGCCGTCTCAGTGTTTATGCTTCCTGTACTGTCAGTATCTGATCGATTCATTAGTCTGTTACCGTTATTTTAACGAAGCTGTTGGTCCAGCAACACTGAGAATGCCCTGCCATCTCCGGACCGCCGAGGTCAGTCAGTCGGACTCTGAGCAGATAGTCACCTGGTTCACTAAAAACAACCTCCGTTGCGACCTGACCACCCTCTGCCGGTATTTTTGCAGTTTGCTGGTTGAACGACACAGCACCCGGCCCCTGATGCTGAAACCAGGTCAGATCGATCGGCGGCGTTGAGCCACTCTGTGCAACGAACATCGCGGCTATCCCGCTGACTTTCCCATCATCGCTTGCCCATGTCTCAATGGTGACAGGCTCATCCACCCGGGCAGTCAATGGACCCGCTATGATACCACCAGGGCCTCTACCGGTCGGGCCATTCTCTTCAAAGCTGATTTCAGGCGGCAAATTACCGTTCGCATCCCCTACTATGGCATCAATGATGTAGTCGGCATCAAGATTGGCAGGAACATGAAACACCTTGCCCTGATTTTCCAGATGCCAGGCGATCTCACCCTCGTGGTTCGCCGGCACGGTCACTGTGAACACGCCCCAGTGTCGTTCAACTTCAAACCGCGTGGGCTGACCCTGGTTAGGCAGAGCGTCTGGCGCACCCACGATGCGGTTTGATGGCCCTATCGGAATATTGACCACCTCTTCCGTGTTGCGATTGTAGTAGCCGAACGACAGAGCCAGGCTGCCATCTTCATTTTCATACCAGCCTTCATAGGCAGGGGTCACCGTTTGGCCGGAACGTAATCCGAGATCCTTTCCCAGCGGCAACAGTTCAACAGGCAGTGGCGTACCCTGTGCGTAGACGCCCGCGGCAATCAGAGAACTGGTCAGCACAACCGGGCAAACCGCGACAGCGCGAACTGACAGACTTCGTGTTTTCATTATCTTTCTCTATCCGCGCTTTGACGCCGTTCGATCGGAGCAGAGCCGAAACAGGCCGGCGTCGTGAAGCGTAACCCACGCGGTTTGTCCTTGAAGTCGATTAATATAGCAAGTTAGGCGGCATTTTGCTGCCCCAGCACAGCGCTATCACCAATACTTCTGAGGCCAGTCAAGCAGCGTCGTGAGCCCGCGACTGTGGCTCAGACCACCCGCTAACGTTTCAAGTTCGCCGCTTGTAAAGTACGATAGGGCTATAGCTCATGACCACCACATCGTTTTGATTAATCACTTCATTTAGGATAAAGACAGAGCCCAGTTCGGGTCTTGATCTGGAGGGTTTCTTATCAGTGATGGTACTGCGAACCCGGAGCACATCGCCAGGGAAGACCGGTTTTCTCCAGCGCAATTCATCAATGCCCGGCGAACCCAATGAGGCAGAATGTTTCGGCATGTTGTCGCAAATCAGCCGCATTGCAATACTGCCAGTGTGCCAACCCGACGCAACCAGGCCACCAAAGTGGGTCTGTTTCCCGCCATCTTCCGAAAGGTGGAAAGGCTGTGGATCGTATTTGGTCGCGAACTCAATAATCTCCTGCGCGCTGACTTCATAGCCCCCGAATTCTTCGACGGATCCTACTTCAATGTCCTCAAAGAAGTTAGGCTTGGACATTTCATCACTCCGCATAGCTGATAGTTGGTTTGGGGTTCAACTCGGATTCGGTTCCAGCCGGAGAAAATACCTTGGCGGAAAGCCGGTCCGCCAACGAAAACTGAAGCCAACGTTATAAATTTCCCGCACAAAGGCATCTTCTTCTCCCACGACAGTCAAAGCTTCAAAAGAGGCAAAACTGTCCTGACCAGGCATTTTGACTTCAATCTGAGGGTTGGCAAGAGCCTGGTTATACCAAGCTCTGGGCCAGTGGTTAGCGGCGACGTAGTATTTATCGTCAATGGTTTCAAGGCGGACTACCCGCTCATGCCGCTCATTGTCTTTATTGAAAGTCGCGATGACGATTGAGGTATCGCCCTGCGGCTGATTAATTCCCAGTTGTGCCTCGAACCAGACTACGTAACCCACATACAAGAACATCAGAGCGCCGACGCCAAGGCCACTCAACTTAAAAATTCGCCTGCTGTTCATCTGAAATCTCCCAAAGCATCAAAATCGCTGCCGGCATCCCGCCGCGACAGGTACGGAATCAGGATAGTGAGGTTGTGATCAATAAACCAGAGATAAAACCCTTAGCGACGGTGCAGTTTATTGTTCGATAGAGCGCAACAAAAACGTCGCTGAGGTCGCATCGCTGAGCTCAAAAACGATATTGCGAAAGCGAATTTCCCCATCAATCCCGATCGAGGGCAGTGTCAGACGGCCGCTGATAGCGTCGTAGGATGCCATATTCGGCACCGGCTGATGTAAATCGACTGCAGACTCAAGCCGGGCGCTTATGATGGTCTGATCGTCGGAAACAGAGACCGCGAACGGCACCCGGATAAATCCGTCTCCGCCCAGGTCGACATTGACTTCCAACAGCTCATTGACCGCATCATAGCTGGCCGTCGCCGCCAGAGAGTCCTCATTCACAACAGCCATTAGAACCAGAATCAGATTATCCCGTGAGAACTGCTGGCAGTTTACCGAGGACTGAAAATAGTTGGTCGTTGGGGTTTCCAGAAAAAAACCCAATCGCACGAGGTTGGCCAGGGAAATATTGCGAACTATATTGAGCCCGTCGCCCAAGACTCTTCCAAACACGGCATAGCCGCCGTCCTGGGTATCCAGGCCCGTATCAGCACCCAAGTTTATAAACCACTCACTGGTGGCGCCGTTGATGTCACTCGCCGGTCTGAGCGCCGCGATGGTGCCATCGAGATTCGATAGCCCCGTGTCCTCAAGCGGGATCGGGTCATCCAGCTCGATTCTCTGTGGACCTTCGGCGCAGTTGGCGAAGGTGTAGCCGCCACCACGGATGAGAGAGCCGCCGATGGCGCCGTGAATGAAGGTGTTGTTGTATCGCCCGCTTCTGACGTAATTCAGGAAATTGCCGCCGGTCAGGGGCGCAGATTCCTCGTCAATTTCCAGATAAAAGGTACCCAACGAAGTCTGCACCTCCACAATGGCGCCGGCTTCAGCGATCGTGGTGACTAAAAGGCATAGCAGACCTGACAGAACTGAGCGCTGAATCAGCTTTACGCTAGTATTGAAACAATCGTAGAAGAGAAAACGGGGAGCCGACATTTCAAAAAAATAGGGGCAAAAACCTAGGTCGCAACTCGAATACGCATTGACACTTCAGTTGGATTTTTCCGATTCTTTGCCCTGACTGCAGCGACACAGCCCACAAGGTCGGTTTGCAGTATGTAAAAACACTGCAATTTGGGGTAATTTGATAAAAGTCGATCAAAAATCAAAATGAGTCATGATGTTCGAACAGAATAAGAGCCAACGTCGTGCCAGCACAGGCCTACAGGTAATCCTTTTGATTTACCTTGTCAGCTCCGCATTTGCCGCAAGCGGGTCAGCGCCCGATGCCTGGCAAGATAATCTTACCCCTTTACCAGCGTCCAGCTGGAACCAAGACACTGCTGCGCACCTCCTCGAACGCGCAGGATTTGGTGGGACGCCGGAACAAATTCAGGCTCTGTTCGAACTGGGCGTTCGGGACGCCGTCGAGCAGTTAGTACATTTCGATAGGGCAGGGGGTACCTCCGCCTTACCGTTTGATCATTCAGGAGTTCATGACCCGGGCCTGGAGCCATTCCCCCCCAGCAGACCAGCAACAACTGAGTTGGCGAAACGAACCGGAGAAGCGCTGGGAATAAAGGTTAAGCCTGAAGGCAATCGTCGGCTGCAGCCAGTCGTGAACAAGTTCTTCTACTGGCTGCGTGCAAGTCGGCTTGAAACAGAGAGAGTCGCATACTGGTGGGCGAACCGAATGCTGACAACCGAATCTCCTCTACAGGAAAAAATGGCCTTGTTCTGGCATGGACACTACGCGATCAGCGAAGGCAAGGTAAGGGATTACCGCAAGCTACTCCAAGAACTGGAACTTTTCCACGCTATGGGCGCCGGAAACTTCCACGAGCTCATGCTGGCAGTGGCAAAAGACCCCGCAATGCTTGCGTTTCTTGATGCCGGAGTGAACGTCAAAGGAGCGCCCAATGAAAATTTTGCCCGGGAGATCATGGAACTCTTCACCATGGGCGTTGGCAACTACGATGAACAGGACATACGTGAGGCCGCCCGGGCGTTTACCGGTTGGAACTATGTAGATCTGCAATTCGTCTTTAATGAGCATGAGCATGACGGTGCTCGCAAAGTCTTTCTCGGTCGCTCCGGCGAATTCGATGGTGAAGACATTATTGCGATGATAATGGAGCAGCCTGCGACAGCCGAATATATCGCTGGCAAGATTTATCGCTTTTTCGTCAGAACAGAGCTGAGCAAGGAACTGCAAAGCGAATTAGGCTCGGTGTTGAGGGCAGCAGACTACGAGATTGCTACCCTGTTAGAAACGATTTTCCTTTCTAAGGATTTCTACAGCGACGCTTCCGTTGGCACACACATCAAAAGCCCTGTTGAACTGGCCATATCGACCTACAAGAAACTAGGTCTGGATAGCGTTCCCGGTGTTCCAGATTTCAATCGTACAACCGGTTCACTCGGTCAAACTCTGTTCAGACCGCCAACCGTTGCAGGGTGGGCTGGAGGACGGAGCTGGATCACGCCAGGGCTTTTGCTGGAGCGTGGCAATTTCGCCCGCGATGTGCTCTTTCCGGATATCAACTTCATCCCTCCTGACCGGCGCAACGGGAGCCGCGAAATCCAGAGCGTAGCCCAACGGATTCGGGATGGCATGGACATCACTTCTGCAACCCAGCCTTCTAACATCGGGGAGGGAGCGGTCATGGCCGAGTCAAACCAGCTGGCGGATAGGGATGAAGACTTTAACACCCGCTACGGCAGTTTTCGGGGCTGGCAAATGGCCATTCAGCGCGTCAAGCCGATCCCCCGTCATACAGCGAAGCTAAGCCTCACTGAAGACGTTCTCAAGCAGGAGTTAACCACAGCCAGCGAAGTCGTGGACTATTTTATCTTTCGATACATGAGGGTCGAGCCAGGCTCTGATACCCGCACTATGCTAATCGGTTTTCTTGAGGAAGAGCTCGGGACATCGGATATCCCAGCGGCACGGACCTACATGGAAGATGCTCTGCGCATGATGCTGCATCTGCTTATGAGCCAACCTGAGTACCAGCTCGGATAAGAAGAACGAGGAGAAAGATATGAAAACAGCCAATAACAGACGGTTTTCCTCAACACTCACCCGTCGGGAAATACTTCGAAGGGGAATGGCTGGAATTAGTCTGGCGGGCCTGAGTGGCACAGTATTGGCGCCCTCATTAATCGGAAAGGCTGCCCATGCAGCCGCAGCGGCGCAAGCCAACGAGAAGATACTCGTGATCCTTGAGCTTTCCGGGGGCAATGATGGATTGAACACAGTAGTGCCCTACGGAGACGATGCTTACTACCGGCATCGCCCGAACATTGGTCTGGCCAAGGGTGAGCTTCGGATACTGGATGATCACTTCGGGCTCAACGGCGGCATGGCAGGTTTTGAGCGTCTGTATAAAGATGGTTCCATGGCTATCTTTCACGGATGTGGCTATGAAAACCCCTCATACTCGCACTTCACCTCGATGGCGTATTGGCACACGGCCGCTCCAAACAGCGGAGATGAATATGGATGGGTTGGCCGCTTGGCTGGGGAAATAGCGCCCGATGCGCCCCCGAACTATCTCGTCAATATCGCCGCAAGACAGTCTCTCGCCGTTCGCAGTGCGGCTCATGTGCCGGTTGTGTTCGATCAGCCTGCCCGATTTACGCGTGAGGCATTTTATGAGGAGCGAGACGAGCTGAACCGGGTGGCCGAGACCGGCAGTCAGTCCAACGACTCCAGAGACTTTTTACTGAATATCGCCCGCAGCGCTCAAGATGCGTCTGGTCTGGTTAGGCAAGCCTGGGAGAACTACAGCTCACCCATAGACTATGGGGTGAACAACCTGGATTTACCGAAAGTGGTGTCGTTGATAGATGCGGGAATGCCCACCAAGGTCTACTACGTTTCATACAGAAACAATGCCTTTGACACGCATGTGTTCCAGAACAATGTTCACCGCCGCCTCCTCACCTACACCTCCGACGCAGTCTCTGCCTTTATGCAGGATCTTGAGCGAATAGGTAGGGCAGATGATGTCGCGTTGATGATCTTTTCGGAGTTCGGTCGACGCGTCCCTGAAAATGTAAATCTCGGCACGGATCACGGTGCAGCGAATAACATGTTCGTGATCGGTAAACATGTACAAGGTGGACAGTACGGAGAGTTGCCCAGCCTTACACAGCTCAATCCGGAGGATAATCTTGCCTACACCACTGATTTCCGACGCGTCTATCAGACCGTCATCAATGGCTGGCTCGGGTATCAAGGGTCACAGGATTTACTCCACGGCGAATTTGAGCCTTTTGAGCTGTTCTAGCCGCTCTGGCAGAGGGTGAGCCTCACCGATATGGGTCAATGTTAAATCAGACCTGAATTTCACTGTGCAGCGAGCTCTCTCATGCGCAGTGCCATACCGGCTACCTCCGCCTCCACGTGGATTTTTGGTTCAGCTAGCCCATGCTGCCCCTCCTCGATGACTTCACGCACTCCGGGTAATGCCTTTACATCCTGGCCTGCACAAAAACCGAGCCATTATTAGAACGCGCCAACAACAGTCAGCCGGAAAGGCCGTCATTGCGGGTGAATTCTCGCTCGATGGTATCAAAGAGTTCATTCCCCACCTTTATGCTGTGGCCCAGCAATTAAGCCACCCAGACTCATTCATGCC
>PBTW01000054.1 GCA_002729315.1 Gammaproteobacteria bacterium | reverse complement strand
TACACCGAATCTATTTCCGGTCAGATAGTCCAGGCACGTTGTGTCAATTGCCATGGAGGCATAGCAGCACTCACTCTGGTGAGAAGCAATGTTGATGACTACATCAATAAGAATTACAACTCGATGAAGGACTACATCAAGCAGGGCGGATCAAACAGGCTCTTATCTAAACCACAAGGAATTAATCATGGCGGAGGAGTCCAATTACAATCTGGCTCAACAGATCTGAATAACCTAGAGAGTTTTATAGATGCGATCGTCTCTGAGTAGGGCATTCCGCATGATCACAGCGCTTGCAGAAACTATTAATTGAAATTGCATAGTTATCTGGGTGGCAAAACGGATTTACCGCCATGTAATGGCACCAAGACCTGTGTTCTCAGGGCGTTAAATTCACTTAATTTGGCGTTGATTCTTTCCGCCTCCAACAACTCCTCACTTTCCGGACTTGAGGAGCGATTCATAATTGACAGCATTTCTGCAATGCTTGTGGGATACTGCTTAATACGGCGCCAACGAAAGCATGCTGTTAGCTGCCGAGTTGCATCAAACAAAAGCATAACTTGGTGCCTATCACACGGGTGTTGTCTCATAACGAACACGCCCATCGACAGATTCTGCTGATGGAGTCAAATCCCAATCCCTCCTAGCAGTGGCCAAAATTTATCAGGTTCTCTAACATGATATCACCATGCCTATACAAACCCGGCGCGTTAAAGATGGCAGCGGCATTCTCTTTGAGTGCTCTTTTTTCAGTACTGTTCAGCTTTGCTGTGGCAGAGCCAGTTTTCCGCACAATTGACATTGGTCACGCTCGGCTGAATGTCGCCGAGTGGCTTCCCGCCGATTCTCGTGACGAATTGATTCTCGCCTTGCCAGGAAGTGGAGGGGACTATTCCAGATATCAGCGCCTTGCGCCACTTCTCGCGGAAGCCGGCTATCACACAATCGTCATTAATCAGCGCGGCATTATGGGCAGCTCGGGAGGTTTGGAAGGGTTGACCCTCAGTGATCTAGCAGCTGACGCGATAGCCATTGCCGATTCCTTGCGGGCGGAAAAATTCCACATGATGGGTTGGGCTTTTGGCAACCGCACTGCTCGCATGTTAGCCACCGAGTACCCTGACCGCGTCGCCAGCCTAACGCTCATTGCGGCAGGCGGACTGGTACCTGCCCTAACTGAGCCCGGCGAACTCTCGCGGCTGCTCGGAGAAAAAGATTTGCCGTTGGCCGAAAAAATCCGCCTCGCGAGGCGCACTCTGTTTTCCCCATCAACCGATGACTCGCTTTTGCAGGATTACGCCCTGAACCTGCGCTACTGGCCAGATGCACGTCGCGCCCAGAGAAATGCAAACCTAAACACACCGGTAGAACGATGGTCTGCTGGTGGTGAAGGGCCAATTCTGATGGTCATGGGTGAGGATGATTTAACGGCACCAGTAGAGAATGGCCATCTCATGAAGCAACGGCATAGCAGACGCCTTGAGCTAGTCATAATTCCTGAAGCAGGCCATGCCGTCGGTCTGGAGAAACCCTACGAAGTCCTTGCCGCAATCGTAGGCTTCCTAGCTCGAAACCAAGCGCACTGAAGAAGCTGAAACGTTGATCCCTGCAACACCGCGCTCTTCAAGATCGTCGTGTCATGATCCAGCGCGTTATTTTTGTCGTTTCCCAGACATGCAGCTGAAAGTAACCTATGAAAGTATTGCGCGGACGCTCGCTGTTCGAGTAGGCATTCTGCTGATCATTGCCGGGTTTGTTCTGATCATAGGCTGTGCTGCAGGTGCGCTCCAGTTTTCAACTTTTGAGGTTGCTGGACATTCCGGGATACGTTCTTTAGCGGGCCTGGCCGTATTCGGCTGTATGCTGGCTGCTTTAGGATCACTTGAGTAGGTAAAGCAAATGATGTTGAAACAAGCAGACGTCTTCATTCTCCTCGCGGTGGGTATCTCTTTCGCGGTGTCGGGTTTTCTCTGGTTCTCCGGCCAAAGGGAAGAGGGGCTGTTCACCGCAGTGTGGGTGCCCTCCATTCTCTGCTTTGGAATTTACTTCAAACTGATAGTAATCGGAGCGAAACAAAAATGAGCGACCAGATTCTTCTCGGGGTAGCAGCGCTAGTGTTCACTCTTATGATTACTGGACTATTCCTTACTCTGCGAAGCGCCGGTAATTGGCAAGATCCCAGCCAAGAAAAGGATAGCTTGCAATAAGCAGGCGATGGGCCTTGCCGTGAAGTACTCAGTTTTCGAACTTGGCGAAAAAGCGATTCTGTTTTTCATCGGAATCGGGGCGTTCGGCGCGGCGGCGTTACAAATTGTCGAAACGTTGCAGACACTCAGCTTTGAGATTGAGCAGCTGTTTATCCTCTTTATTTATGCAGAGGTTATCGGCATGGTAGGGGCTTATATTTCTTCGTCACGAATACCGCTGACCTTGCCGATTATCATAGCCATCACCGCTCTATGCAGACTTATTGTCATGCAGAGTAAGGAGACTGAAGCGCTGGTACTGATCAGCGAATCAGCCTCGATTCTGCTGCTTTCTGGCGCTGCCTACATCATGTCCCTCAAAGGCAAGATCAGCCTTGAAAAGCTTAAGGAACTACAGACTCACGATCCTTCCTGATGGTAAAGTGTTCGGCAAGGATAACGCCTAGACACCCTGCTCGCCGCCTACATCTGCCCTCCTGCGGGGGTCCTTTGATGCTAAAACAGCACATGTTACGGAGTCCAGGCGCTGTGCCCCTGTAATCTGTGCGCACTGATCACACGTTATATGGATACCTTAACGACACAATCCGCTGATGCGGCAAGCCATGGAGTGACATGTGTCCCTGCGCCGTCACAGACCCCGTTCGAACTTTCCTACTGGTCTGTATCCGGTTTTCCTGATCACCGTGCTTTGCCTCGAGCAGTTTGCCATCGCCCAAAGCAACGACTACAAAGCTCTGGAAGATTCAACAGTCGTTTTTGAGGCTGAATTCTTCAAACAGTTCCAGCCCGTTTCAGTTAACGATATGATCGCTCGCATCCCGGGTATCGGGCTGGCGCTCGAACGCGGCGGCGGAGGCGGCCGCCGCGGCCTTGGCGGTGGCGGCAACGAAATTCTGATTAACGGTCAACGAATTGCGGGGAAATCGAACAGCAGCCGCGATCAGCTGCGACGCATAGCGGCCAGTCAGGTGCGATATATCGAAATTATCCGCGGGACTTCTGAGGAGATCGACGTCAGAGGTGGCAGCCAAGTGATCAACATCGTCCTGGTCGAATCTGCCTCACGTTCCAGCCTTGCCGCTGAAATCAACGCCGATCTGATTCAAGACGGCACCGTCGCACCGGGCGGCCGATTCTCTTACACCGGCCAAAATGGCCAGTTCAACTATCTTTTTGCCGTCGAATCCGAACCCAGATATAGGGCTAACGACACCTTTGAAGCCAGCCGTAGTCCCGCCGGTCGGCTGCTTGAGGTCCGTGAAGAGACCATAATTCGCGACCAGAATGACCTTCAAGCCAGCATGAACATCGGCTACCAGTTCGAAAACAGTATCATGCAGTTCAATGCGCTACTCGGACAAACGAGCCCGCCCACCATCGTCAGTCGAACCATTACCGATTTTCGCGGCGATACGGTAGACCAGCGCAAGGTGCGAGAAGGTAATCAGTTCGATCGAAACAACTGGGAAATTGGCGCTGACTATGAATACGATTTTAGCTCAGGCGCCACTTATCGTGCACTGTTTCTTGTCAATGACGCCGAGAGCGATTTTGTTCGGGAACGTTTCGATGTACTCGACGCCGGTGACGATAAAGACCTTTTCCTTAGAAGTCTTGGCAGGGATCGAGAGCGCATCTTAAGGACAAGCTATACCTGGGACATTATTCCAGAGCAGGCCCTGGAACTCGGCGTCGAAGGCGCTCAAACCATTCGCAACAATGGACTACTGGTCGGCTCGCGCTTTGGCAGCAGCGTGTCGTCAGCGGCTACAGGCAACCTGCCCGCCGCGCAGCTCGACAATGCCTTTTCCGAAATTGAGGAGATGCGCTATGAATACTTTGGTATTCACAACTGGCAGCTCAACGAACGCATGGCGCTGGAGAGCCAGTTGATCTTTGAGGATTCAACCATTACGCAAGCAGGAGATGTCAATAACGCGCGCAGCTTCAGCTTTTTGAGACCGCGCGTGGATTATCGATTCGACATTACGCCTACAATTCAGCTTCGAGCCACGATTGAAAAGGGAGTGTCTCAGCTGAGTTTCTCTGACTTCAGCCTGTCGCAGGACAACAGCGATGATGATCAAAACGTACAGGGCGGCAATCCGGACGTCGTGCAGGAGCAGACTTGGCGATACGATGTGAACTTTGAGTACCGTCTGCCCGAAGGGCTGGGAGTCATCAACACCCAGCTGTACTACCGCGATGTTGACGATGTCATCGGGCGAATCGACGTCTCTGCGTCGGAAAAGAATTTACTGTCAGCCCGAGGCAATATCGGCGATGGCAAAAGATACGGAATCAATGTTGAGGCCAGCTCAAAATTGACCCCTCTCGGCTTACCAAATGCGCTGGCTACCGTGCGAATAGGCGCAGGCGATTCGGCTGTCGTCGATCCGTTTCTTCTGCGTAAACGTCGGATGCGTTATCCTGACAGGTGGTCTACCCGCGCCAGTTTCCGCCACGACTATCAGCCCTGGAGCTTTAGCTACGGCTTCAATTACAGCTGGTCCGATCAGCAGGGTCTGCAGCGTGTCAATTTTGATCTATTCGATACAGAGCGTGATTCAGAAGAGTACAGCCTATCTTTCTTTCTGGAAAAAAGGGCCTTCAATGGCGTGACTTTTCGTTTCGACATTCAAAATGCCAACAACAAAGAGAACTGTCGCGTACGCACCCGTTACGATGGTCGCATCACCTCTGGCATAATCGAAGAGATAGAAAACTACTGTCGCACTGAAGGAGTTCGATATGCCTTTCGGGTCAGACACACATTCTGAGCGAGAGCACTCCTTTGAGATCATTCAGCGCTATGCACACCGCGACTCAAGCAGCCTTCCGGACAGAGCTTGCCAGCGGCGAGCTGAGCGACAGAAGTCAGACGGAGAGACGCATTGCTGACAGCGCTTGAAACTACCTCTGTGGCGATTTGGGTTGGAGAGTCCCTTTGGGCATACCCTGCCCTGCTCGCCTGCCACATCGTCGGCCTTGCCATCGTAGTCGGACTGCTGAGCATGAGAGATTTGATACTGCTGGGCTTTTTCCAGGAATTGGATTCCCGAGTATTTTCTGACCTGATCCCGGTGGTTATCGCCGCATTTTGCTTGAATGCCCTGTCGGGCTTCTTGTTGTTCAGCTCTCAGGCTAGTTATCTGGCAGGCAGCGCCCCTTTTCTGGCTAAGCTCGTCTGTATAGCCGCCGGATTGAGCTGCACGTTTGGCTTACAGAAGCGTGGAATAAGATCAATCGCTATCGGACCAGAGGTGTTGTCGCCTGATTTATTCACGCGGACACTTGCTTGCCTCTCCCTTTCAGCCTGGGTCGGTGCCATTATCGCCGGCCGCCTGATCGCCTATATCTTTTAGTCTTATGTGGTCGTCTCTCGCGAATTTTGCCGACGGCAGTCCATTTAACCTGTGGATACAGAAGACCTATTGGCTTTGGCCGGTGATGGAAATCATTCACTTTCTGGGGCTGGCGCTGTTATTTGGCGGACTGCTGGTCGTTGATCTGCGCATGGCTGGTCATCTCAAGGGGGTGACGCCGGCATCAACTCATCAGCTGCTGCCGCTCGTACTGGTTGGCTTTGCTCTGAATCTCATTACCGGAATTCTTTTCTTTGTTGGCGACCCGGGTCGCTATTCAATCAACATCGGGTTTCAGCTCAAGATGCTTCTGATCTGTCTAGCCGGCCTCAACGCGCTATTCTACCACTGGCACGTCAGTCCGATCCTAGTTACCTGGGACGAGAGGACCGCTCCTCCCCGACTGGCGAGATGCGTAGCCTATGTATCACTCACCTGCTGGTTTGGGGTACTGCTCACTGGCCGCCTGATCCCCTATGTGGGGACCGGCTGACCACGATCGTTGAAGATCAGTCGTATTTGGAAGGATAGAAGCGGACTGAAGTACGCGAGGCTTCAGGGTCACAATCATAGGGCTGCAATCGATAGTCAGGGCCCGAGGGTAACCATCTTGTTGTATATGAGGTTGGTTCCTGTAGGAACATTGGATCTTCGACAGTCAGCGTGAGCTTGAGTTCCTCATCTTCTCGCCAGTAGCGTTCAGTCACGACTTTCTGTGCAGACGAAGGAATACCGTTGTAGTCATCGAACCCGGCGATGTCAAACACAAAATGGGTTGTTGTGACGTACAACGATCCATTTTCGTAGTGCCCGACAGAAAATCCCTGTAGGCTGAAATCGGTCGCCTTAGGTTCCCGCCCATCAAGCCACACGGTTCTCAGCTGATCATCTTTCTCGTAGCGGAACAGTACCCGATCTGGCCACTGGGTTACCTGCATGGCATAGGGGTCGTACTGAATGGCTGGAGAGGACGCCGGCTGGCAGTCATACTTCGGCGCCATAGTTTCTTCCCAGACCTCCTGATAGGCCAACGCGCGTGCATTGAGCTTGGGAAAATTGCCCTCGCCCCAGGGCACGTCTTCGCCATTGACAGGGCGCACGCTGAAACCTCCGTCCCAGATGCCGCTCAGGTCTGGGATGGCCTCGTCATTTTGTGCGCTGATCTGATAAGCGTTGAAAACACATGTGCTGAACAGCAGGATCGCACCCGCCAATTTTTCGGAAACTCTCATATGTGGACCTCTAGTTCCTGTCGCCTTCACGAACGCGACCACCCTCCAGAACGGGACGGCCGTCTTCACGTGTCATGCGCACGCAGCAAAGTCCGTTTGTGCCCTCTGCCCGAGAGCGATTTCCCGCTACATTCACAATCATGCCAACCCCGAGCGTTTCCGGGGTCCACCCGACACGACGTAAGCTGACCGGCGCGCCGAGTTCAACCTGCCACTCCACCGCGTTTCCACCCTCATCCGGGACATCCAAAAAAAGGAACGCATGGGGGTTTCGAAAAACGAACCGGGTAATTGTGCCACTTATCTCGACACGGTCTTCAGGATCATAAAAGGGTGCGCTGGCGTGATGGGCGATAACCGGCGCACCGATCAAGACCATTAGAGCAATTCCAGAGGCAATCAGTACCTGGCGATTCATCAGTAATTTCTCCTGTTAGGAATCCCGATAAGCCTGCTTAAGCAAAAGGCTTAATTCGGAATCTGAACTGAGGTTGAGTCATCGGACTCTTTTTATTATTGGCATCGGCTACACACTCCGGCGGTCCTCTCGCTCTCTTATTTCCTGCCCCACCCTGCGCGGGCCAGTGCAAACATATGCGATCAGGATCCGTCTGTCAGATGCCTCCCTACAGAGTATGGCCTATCTCTCGGGCAGTCAATTCGCCTCATTAGCAATGTTCGCATCGACCTTCAGTTGTTCGCCAATTCGACCGGCTGTCCATGTGGCGTCGCCAAATAGGCCTCTCTCCATGCCTGCACCCGCTGCGCCAACTCATCAGCCTCTGACAGACCCTTGGCGACCGCCAGATGTTCAAGCGCAGCCAGCCAATGCTGATAGTAGCTGTCGCCTATGTTCCCTTTTTCTCCCATCCGGCCTCCGAGCCCTTCACCGACCCGTTGAACTACGTCATTCTCGCCGGCTTGATGCGGACCCCAGTGAATCGCTTTAGCCAGGGCTTCAGACCACTCGTCCCAGCTAAAAACGCCTTTTTCGTGCAAGGCAATCACCAGGCTGAAGGCTTGTGCTTCCCAGGGTTCCTTGAAAACCGGCTCATTGTTTTCGATGGGTAGGTCAGGGAATAGCGACATCAGCGAATCTCCTCGAGATAAGGTTCCCACAGATCGACGTAAACCGATTGGGAAAAAGATTCTGAGCCCCACAATTCACTTCCTTCGAAGCGAAGGCAGTAGAGGTGCGCGCCAGCTCGCTGCCCTGTAGCATTCTGATCTGGATAAATATGTGTCCCGTAGTGGTTCACCACGGTTCCATTAGCACCCTGCACATAGGTCGGCACACGCGTGTGACCAGCCTGCTGACGTTTTGCGACCCGGAGGCGGTCCCCAGACCGAAACCGGGGCTGTGTTGAATCAGGCAGCAGCGTCGGGTCCCCTTTCCGCAAAATTTTTCGAGCGTCCGCCGCATCAGGCACCCGAAAGCATTGCGCATCCTGTTCAATGCGCGCCACCAGGTCTTTTTCCTCGAGTAACTTTTCAAGACCTACCAGCCAATTTTCATAGTAGCTGTGCCTCAGATAGTCCGCAGGATTTTGACGCTCGCGGGCATGACGTGATTCATCAATGCTCCACTGACCCAGCATGCCTGTGGCCAGGACGAGCGCAAAGATTCGACGCTCCCATTCCGCGTGGAAGAGCGGCTCTTCGCTTTCCGGCTCGGCATTAACTGTGCCAAAACCCTGTCGGCCACCCAGATCATGGCCGCCGTTCATTTGACCTCCTCAGCCCCGGGCCGGGCCAATTCGACGCCGATCATGCTATTGCGAGTCACCAGAGCCTGCAGCTGTGACTCGCTCCAGCCCTTGGTGCCGGCTGGCCGCTCGGGCAGAACTAGGTAGCGCATCTCAGAGGTTGAGTCCCAGACTCGGATGTCCTTGTGCTCCGGCACCACCGTGCCGAACTCATAAAGCACGGCACGTGGCTCACTCACCGCTCTTGCCCTATAAGGCGCTGATTTGTACCACACCGGGGGCAAACCGAGCAGCGTCCAGGGGTAACATGAGCACAAGGTGCAGACCACCAGATTGTGAATGTCCAAAGTGTTCTCGACCACTGTGAGATGCTCTCCCTGTCGGCCAACGTAACCCAGATCTGCGACCGTTGCGGTCGCGTTCTCCAGTAAGGCCTGTTTAAACGGCAGATCAGACCAGGCCTTAGCCACCACGTGTGCTCCGTTCTTCGGACCGACCTGATGCTCATAGGTCTCAATGATCGCGTTCAGGGCATCCTGCTTCACAAGCCCTTTTTCAAGCAGCAAGCTCTCCAGCGCTTTGACGCGGAGCTCGATATCTGAAGGCGGATCGGTATGATCATGGTCGTGCTCATGTGACATAGTTGACAGACTACTCTCAGCGTCAGGCTGTTTACGAGAGGGGCTAACGGTCATCCGACTTCTTTTCTCGGGCAGCCTAAGGTTGTCACACCGCAGCCCCCTACTCAAGCAGGGTCGCGGGAGCAGTCAGTAGCTACAGCGGGCAGGCACAATCTGAAGAGCTAGATAATTCAACCTCTATTCGCAAATTTCGGTTGACTCAACTGTTTCAATAGAGCGATTCGCGACGGCTTACATCGTCCAGCGTTCAGCAACCGCGGTCTGTACAAAGATGATAATCGGGCGAGAGGGAATGTAAAGCAGAGGGGCTTTGCTAGCTCAGATTTGAGCGCACTATCTGATCACTGAACACTGAGTCGAAGCGTGTAAGAGGTATCCGCAGCAAAACAAGCCTTGCAAGCCGGACGTCTTGCTCCCACCATATTGTGTTGACACCAAAGCTCTCGCGACTTGGTTGATTCTAATTTAAAAACAGGCACAGTCATGACCCGCCCCGTTCTGATTACCGTGGCGCCCAACGGCGCCCGAAAACTCAAGCAGGATCACCCTGCGCTTCCCATCTCACCACTCGAACTGGGCGCCACGGCAGCCTCATCATTGGATGCGGGAGCCGCAATGCTCCATCTTCACGTACGAGACAAGACGCTGCAGCACAGCCTCGACCCTGAACTGTACCTTGCAGCCATGGCAGAAATCAGGCGACAGGCGGGCGCGCAACTTATCATCCAGATCACCACTGAAGCAGTCGGAAAGTTTCAACCAGAAGAACAAATCGAGAGTGTGAAGCAAACCCAACCTGAAGCGGTCTCCTTGGCAATACGGGAGCTGATTCCTGACCGCACCTTTGAGTCAGCTGCAGCAAAATTTTTCCAGTGGCTGTATCAGGAACGCATCGCACCACAGTGGATTCTTTACGACCAGGACGACATAGAGAAGTTTAAGTCATTCTGCTCCAGAGGGCTGATCCCCGATGAACTGGTGCATGTGCTGCTGGTAATTGGGAGGTACCAAGAAACTCAGCAGTCTGACCCTTCCGAACTGGAGGAGCTGATCCCGCATGTAGACCCGAACTGGCTCTGGTCAGTGTGCGCTTTCGGTTCTGAAGAAGATCAGTGCATGAAAAGAGTAGTAGTACTTGGCGGACACTGCCGCGTGGGTTTTGAGAACAACCTTGAGGTTGCGGATGGCAGACAAGCAACCTCAAACACCGAATTGGTCGAGGCCACCGCGCAGGCAATCAAAGCCTCAGGCAACACCGTCGCCGATGCCGAGACAGCCAGAGAACTCTTTAAAATCTCGCCGCGCTATCGGTAGGTCTGTCGGTCAGTGGGGACGAACAGAAAACCGGTAGCCTGCTCCGCGAACCGTTTGAACGAGCTTGGCATAATCAATAGCAGTGTTTTCGATTGAGGATAAGGCCTTGCGCAAACGGCGAATGTGTACGTCAATCGTGCGCTCTTCAAGGTATACGTTGCCGCCCCAGACAGCATCCTGAATATGATCCCGACTGAACACCTTTTCCTGATTCAGCATAAAAAACTTCAGAAGTCGAAATTCGGTAGGCCCCATTTCAAGCGGTTTATCCTCAATCGAGATGCGATGGCTGGTAGGGTCAAGCAGCAGGTCGAAGACCTGCAGTACTTTATCTTTTTGCCGGCCGTTAGCCCGACGCAGAACCGTTCTTATACGCGCCACCAACTCTCGAGGTGAAAAAGGCTTGATGATGTAATCATCAACACCTTCACTTAAGCCCTGAACTTTGTTGTCCTCAGTGGCTTTAGCCGTGAGCATTATTATGGGGAGACTGGAAGTAATTTCATCTCGTCGCAGCCTGCGTGCAAGCTCGATACCACTGCCACCGGGCAACATCCAGTCCAGCAGAACGAGATCTGGCTTGTTATCAATAATGGAGATGTGGCCTTCACGGGCGTCAGATGCACTTATTGAGCTAAATCCAGCTAGGTCAAGTGTTATACCTACCATATCTCGAATGGCAGCCTCATCATCTACTATAAGAATAGTGGACTCGCTCATATATAGTTGCTCCAGCCTAGAATTTATCTCCGACGGCCGGAAGCAGCCCGTCGGAGGTTCGATGTCACAATTCACACTGTTTTGAATGTGACAGGGTACAAGAAAAAAGTCGGGTCACTAACCATAGAGATTTAGATACCTATTACTGACCATCGTATCCATGCTAAGCGCCTCTTGACTGGGCTAGAATGAGTAGTCCAATTGGAAACTGAACTCGCGACCCCTGTTATAGCCAAAATTCACATAGCCGGCTTGTGTGATCTCATTACGTTGATCCGTTAAATTTCTCGCTTTCAGGGTCATTGCCAGATCATCGGACAAATCCCGAATAAATACGAAGTTTAGCTCGCCAAATGGCTGCTCGACTAAATCAGGCGCGGTCTCTATTCCAACCTCGTAGATTCTCTCACCATAGTAGTGATAAAGCAGAGTGGCGGTTGTACCTGATAAGGGCTCATAACCAAATTGGAAATTTAAAAGATAGTCAGACTGTCCCTGCAAAGGCCTGGAAGAAGACGTTAATACCCCAAGGTCTTTCTCGGCTATTCTGACCTCTGAATCGATCACAGACGCATTAGCCTGAATGTAGAAGTCTTCACCGATGCCATCAAGGAATCCATCTCCGAGAAAGTCTAGTCGCTTGTAGACCTCAATCTCTGCACCCGCATTATCGGCGCCTTGAGCGTTAATATAAGTCCCCGCTCTCTGGGTACTGCCTACTATTGAGGCCTCTATCGGATTCGTGAACTCTTTGTAAAATAGCCCTGCCGACACATAGTCACTGAACCCAAAGTACCATTCCCACCGGAGATCGAAATTCTCTAGCTCGGTAATTTTAAGATTCGGATTGCCAATGATATCCCGGCCATTTATTGGATTAGTGAACGCCGCAGGCGACAACTCGCGAAAATCCGGCCTCGAAACAGTCTGACTGTAACCCAGCCGGAACTGGTGGTCGCCCGCGATGTAAGTCAGGCTGACGGACGGCAGGAGTTTATCAGTTTCCTGAGAGGCCCTGGAGCCAATACCTGGTCGGAATAAATCAAACGTATCGACAAACTGTTCAAATTTTTCCTGCCTGCCGCCAAGAGTAAACCGCAATCTATCATCGAAGTTAAATTCTACTTCGCCATACACTGCATCAAGTGTATTCTGAGCCTGATAGTTATCAGTCGGACGGGTTATTTCGCGAATCGTAAAGCCGGAAGACACAATGTTTGCTGGCACGAGTATTTCTTCCAGCGGCCTAACAAGCAGTTCAATGTCATTTGCCGCTGCGCCCGCGAATGCGAAACCAAATCTGCGAATCTCTGATTCTCTCTCCTTCTCAACATGCATGTATCCCGCTCTGGTGGTAATAGTAGAGCCACCAGGACCACCGTAAAACGTCATGCTCAGATCAAGGCCGACGTCCCGAACCTCGTCGTCGAGTGTGCTCCAATTCCTAAGGTTACCATCGACCCTGGAAGAGAATTCGCCATTATCGCGCCGGTATATGCGTTCGTCGGGAGCATCCCGCTCCGCATTAATCTTACTGAGCCGCCAATTTACGGTAAGTTCGTTTAACTCTGGGAAGTAGTGATCTCCCTGTATTTGGTTAGAAAATAGTTCACGTTCGATCCATCTGGACTCATTCAATTCAACGTCCAATGAATCCTCCACAAACCCTGTGGCGCGCCCAACTAAATTGTCTGTTTTCCTGAGGACCACGGACGTGAGACGGACGTTGTGGTTGAAGTTAAAGTCTATACCTGTAGTAAAGATGCCGCTTGTGTCTATGCTGTGCTCCGTTCCTGTCCATGTCAGACCGTCGAATTGCATCATTCCATCGGTGCCTGGAACCCAGCTGTTTCGCTCAATAACGTCGGTGTCCCAGCTGTTTGAGTAATTAACCGCAGCCAAGTAGTTTACCTTCGCACCGGAGTCCCCAATCTCGTGAAAATTTCCCGTGGAAAGAGTTAGTGAAGCGCTGGGGGGTAGTTCTTTTACTTCGGGGGTATATTGGTTTTTAAAACTTCGGCCTACCTCGTCTAATTGCTCTTGGGGAATACCGACTCCAGAGAACGGGCTGTATTTTCGGAGCTCTTGGCTGTTGGCTGTCGCATCCTGCAAGGCTGCAGACTTATCACGCCACCCATCATCCATACCGAGCCAATCGGTATCTCCACCACTCATGTGCAAACCATCTTTGAACGCGACGTTCTGAACCATACCAGTCGAGCCTGTCACATTGAAAAAGAACTCATCTATAGATTTCTTAGTGCGCATTTGCAGAACGCCACCACCGAACTCACTGGGGAACCGTGCCGAATAGGTTTTTTGGACGAGCACGCTGTCTAGCACCGCCGTGGGAAAAAGGTCGAGTGGAACGACCCGGTTGATGGGCTCTGGGCTCGGCAAGAGCGCTCCATTCAACAGCGTCGTGGAATATCTCTCACCCAGACCTCGGACGTAAACATATTTACCTCCCACCGTAGAAAGACCCGATACCCTCTTGAGGCTCTCAGCAATATTAGCGTCACCAGTGCGAGTAAACTCTTCTGAGTTAACCACGTTAGCGACGGCATCCGTCGAGCGCTTCTCATCTGGCACGAACTGGCCGATAACAGAAATTTCCTCAATCTGTTGCGAGCCGTTCTCATCTGCAAGTTGAGCTTGCGCAGAAAATATGGTGGCGGAGACGGCAAGGAGTGCGCATCTTTTGAGGTTAAACATAAGAGGGGCCTTGGGAACGAAAATTTCGAGGGCATGTTATGTCTTTTATGTGACAGAACAGTGACACAGATCAATCAGTACGAATCCAATTGACACGCGCTTTATGTTAAAAAAACAGGGGAGCGCTAAACGCTCCCCCGCGAACACCAATTGGCTTGGTCGGTCTAGTCGTAATCGTAAGACCAGCCCTTTGTCCAATCGGAAGTGTCATCTTTCACACCACCGATATGGTCTACGGTATCAAAGAATGTCCCGAGACCATTAGTTACAGTCTTGGCATTTATTAAGGAACCGTTTGTCCAACCGTTGGGGCCGCCCAGGTCAACGGAACCGGAAGTAGTGCCTGCTTGGGCTGCAAACCATTCCGCGGTCGTAAAGGTGCCGCTGCCCGCGAGCGCCGCCGCACAGGCGGTCGTAATGTAAGAGCGCTCCATTTTTAAAGTCCCATTGAGAGTCGCAGCTGAAGATCCCGATTGGGAGAAAGTTTCATCACCCGCAATCAGGATGCACCCTTCAGTGGATTCAATCACACCTCCAACGACTGAGTTATACATCTGCATCGCTGTGCCGGCTTTGAGCTCGAATGCGTGGCCGCTGCTTTTTTGGGTGGAGCTGGTAATGCAAGTCAGGTTCGAGATTGTGGGATTGGAGCGCGGAGTGGCAATTGGGTTTGCTCCGAGGTTGTCAGCCTCGATACAGTTATCTCCAGAGGTGGTGTGCTTGACCACAACGTGCTGGAGGTTGCCAGTCCAGCCGTTGGTCCAGTCAAGAGCGTCGTCGTCTTGGCCTGTAATAAGAATGTGCTTTGCATTGACTGTCCCGCCGTAAAACTCGATGCCGTCATCGGCCCCATTGTGGCTGTGGATGTAATCGAGAGTCGTCCCGCTACCGACAGCGTGCAGTGAAATCGTGTTCAATTCGTCATCGGCCGTGATTGGATAGCCCGCGTAACGAATCTGAACGTATGTCATCGATCCGCTGTTATCAGAATCGTTAGGGCTCGTTCCGCCACCATATTCGCCCGTAGAGCCCTCGCCCTGCGCGAATCCACTGGAGGTATTCTGGGTTGCGGAACCGTTAATCGCGACGCCGCCCCATAGCCCCCGAGCGTTCAGAACATCGAGCGAGCCATCATCTTGGCTGGAGGTCAAAATGATCGGCTTGTCTGGAGATCCATTGGCAAAAATCTTACCGCCGCGGCTGACCACGAGAGCCGACTGACCTCCCTCGGATATAATGTTCACACCTGGATCGATCGCTAGACTCACCTTGTCCGCGAACGGAGTGTTTACGGTATTGTTGCCAACAAATACCGTACCCGAGAAGAAGTAGGCATTGTTAGCGGTCAGATGCATGTCTGTGGTTATGGGGTCACCGACTGGGAGGTTGCAAACCGGCAAGCCATTATAGGTCGCGGAATTCGCAGTCGTCCCCGTTGGGCATCCGCTTGGGGTTGTACTGATCGCAACTGCTGCCGCTGTTGTGTTGTATGTAATATTTGAGATATCGCCGTCAGTGTAGTACGCGACATAGACTTTTAATGTTGTCCCCGTGAGATTGGTGTCCGTACCTATAAAATTATCGAGTATGGTAATGTCTTCAGACGCTGCGAGGGTCTTTGTCTTGTAGGCCTGGATGTTGGCGAGATCAAGCGGCACCCAGATACCCCCGGATAAGAGATTAAAAGTTCCTAAACCTTCAACCTCGAGTGCAACAACAAAAGAGCCAGACTTGCCTATGTCGGCACTTTCCGGCTTGATCGTTGCAACGATATCGAAGGAATCAGCAGCAGGCATCACGGCCTGGTATGAAGCTCTGTTGTTGAGTGTTCCGCCTATCTGTATCTCTGCACCGGTTTTGGGTCCAGTGAGTGCGAAAGCGGGAGGCTGCGCAGCCTGCGAAGCTGCAGAGGCTATGCCAAGAGCAACGCCACTGGCGATCGCACTAAGCTTTATCTTAGTTACTTTCATGTGTTCTCCTTTCCGAGACAACGTAAATTAGACACTCATCGCAATAATATTCCGCTTGTATTTCATTTCCGAGACCAAACCATTTCACTTTTATGACAAGCAAATNGGCGCGAGCGAGTCATTGTTTCCAATAATTAATNCTAGGTCTTAAANTCTGGGCTCNATAACAATTCTTGGATAAAGATTCACAACTCCAGTGTAATCCANTACTCCAGCAGAAAATCACGCTCTACGTATCGAAGCTCAACCAATAGGGCTCTTTGAGACCCCGATTGCCTATAGAGGACTAAAAGGTGCTGATGCAGAGATGAGAGAATTGGAGGAGGTAATTAGGAAGCGCAAAACCGTATCAAAGGGGCTTAGTCGATCTAACCTGGGAGGTTGGCACTCCGAAAGTGACATGCTCGAATGGGGTGGCCCTGGGGCACAAAGGCTTGCTGAGGCTGCAGTCAAAATTGGCAAACGGATGAGTCACTTTAAAGAGTCCTCGACGGAAGACCGCCAGTGGATTGTGCGCATGTGGGCGAACGTGACTCCTGCGGGTGGGCTAAATCTTTTACATGGTCATTCAGGCAATCTGTGGGCTGCTGTGCTCTGCATTGATATGGGCCATGAGAATGAGCAGGATTCCGGTGACGCGGGAGGAAACTTTTATCTGGAAGATCCGAGATTTCCAATGGATGCGATGCGTGACACCGCCTTTCGAATTCGGGGGGTAGACGGCCAGCCTCAGCAGTACCAGACAGAAATTCAGCTCCAGCGAGGGAATCTCATCTTGTTTCCGGCATGGAGTTCGAACATATCCCGGAAATGGGTTACGGATTACTATCGCAATGAATGCCGACGCCGTGAGTAAAGACGTGAATCTATGTGTTGTTAGGGTAGCTGGATTGGAAAGGTCACCTTTAAAACGCAGAAGGGCTGAAGGTGACCGAACTAATCAAGACCTAGTGCGCAGCTGCCGAAGTCGCTCGTCGAAAGCGATAGCGAATAAACGGATTGAGTAAGCGGGCCAGTCCCTTGGTAAAAGTCAGCGGGCTGTCCATCACGGCAAAGCAAAGGCATCCCTCTTCACTGGCAGGCCGATGCAAATCTTTGGCGGTGCGTACGACGAAGTCACCCGGCTTGTAGTGTCCGAGCTCGTCCTCGAAACTACCATCTAGCACCAGCGTAACCTCGTTGCCCTGATGCTTGTGCACGGGCACTTGACTACCGGGCTTCATATACAAGAACTCGCACTGCGTCTGGCCATCTAGTGTCACAGTTGCCTGATTGATGCCGCCGGCGAGCTGTCTCCAGACCAAACCGTCCGAAGCAACCTTCGCGAGCGCGCGGGGCAGCGTTACGCTGTGGTCTAACATGTGAATTTCAGACACATTGTCTGCAGTAGTGCGGTCACCCCTCATTTGGGGGTGATCGACAATACTGTCGATCATAGCGGAAAAATTGATACTGCTTGTCCTGCGGTCCGACGTGCTTCTGAGCCACTCTTCGGAGGCGGCCTCTTCAAGCTCACTGATGGATTTTCGGCAGATAGCACAAAGCTCGACATGAGCGGAGATGACCACATTCATGCCGGGTGAAAGAGTGCCTTGAGCAAAGCCCTCAAGCTGTTCAGGTGTTGGGTGATATTTCGCGTCGATATTCATACTTCAGTACCAACCATTTGTCTCAATTTTCCCACGCCGAGTCGGAGCCTTGATTTGAGCGTTCCGAGTGGAATCTCCAGCACTGCGGCGGCCTCTTCGTGAGTTCGATCGTGAATGTAGATCTGTTCAACAACTGCCCGCTGAGCGGCGGGTAGTTGACCGTAAAAGCTTTGTATCTTGCTGACCTCCACTTCCATGGTGCCCTGTTCCTCATGCACCAGCTGGGAGTCTATGTCGGACTCTTGCGGCCAGATATCGTCTGCGCTCACGGTCGCGGGCTGACGTTTCATCTTACGCAAAATGTCGAAACATCGATTCCTCGTAAGAGTAAAAATCCAGCTTTGGGCTGTGCCCCGGTCCAAATCGTACAGCGGCGCCTTCTGCCATACCGTAAGCATGGCCTCCTGCACAAGGTCGTGGGACAGCTGCTCGTTTCGGGTCAGCTTCATACCCATTGCGTAAATCTTGTTGGAGAAGCGGGAAAATAGAGCGTTGAAGGCCATACGGTCTTGGTGGTTGCCCACCGCAATCAACAATTGTTCATCACTGTCCGATTCGTCGCTGGCGACTCTCGGTGCAGGCGAAGTTGCCGGTTTTTTTGCCGACTTTGTGTTGACTAAAGAGCCCATAAGCATGCTTCCAGCGCCAGAAACCACGTCGTCCATAACTACCTCAAACGAAGTTCGGAGGGTCACGGATCACTTGGAATAAGCTGTAGTTGTAGGGGTGATCTAAACCTTAGCAGACTCCGTTAGAAGATGATACCAATAATAGTGGGCGCATTGACTCCATGACACCGACTCCTGAACTCAAGTCCGCACAGAATCTGACCAGCGCAGACTACTTGGCGTCCCGCGTCAAAGAGGCCTACCAGAGCCTCGGCACGGAGAATTTGTCAGATGTCGAGTCTTTATACGCCTCGGATATCTACTTCGAAGATCCGTCTCACGCCGTGCAGGGCAAACCGGCTCTGATGCAGTATTTCACCAAGCAATTTGCCAACCTAAAAAAGTGCGCGTTTAAATTTCATTCAACCATAGTTAATGACACCGATGTGTTTATGACCTGGACCATGTTCCTAAACCATCCGAAACTACGAGGGGGCGAAACTGTCCGGGTAGAAGGTGCAAGCTATCTGCGCACGCGAAACGGAAAGGTATACTACCACCGCGACTACTTCGATCTGGGATCTATGCTGTATGAGAATATCCCACTACTCGGTCGCATCATCGGAAAGCTCAAATCACGTCTCGGTCAATGAACATACTGATTACCGGCACCACCTCCGGTATCGGTCTGAAACTGGCACAGGATTATCTGTCGGCAGGGCACACAGTCCACTGCTGCGGGCGTAACAAGCCAATACTGCAAGATCTGGTTACATCGTTCGGCGAGCGAGCAAAGCCTATCAGCTTTGACGTGCAAAACCGAGCGGACTGCCTGGCCTTTCTCAACGCCCTACCCGAGCTAGACCTGGTCATTTTAAATGCTGGAATCTGCGAATACATCGATGCCAGCAACTTCGATGCCGCCAGTTTTGAAAGGGTCATTCGCATCAATTTGATTGGTCTTGCGAATTGCCTCGAAGCGCTGATTCCTAAATTAACAGCCGGCTCCAGTTTGTCACTGATGGGCAGCAGCTCAAGCTACCTGCCACTGCCAAGGGCGGAGGCCTACGGCGCATCGAAGGCAGCAATCGAGTATCTTGCGAAGACACTCGCTATCACGCTTGGCAAAGAGGGGATTCATGTCAGTTACATTGCTCCGGGATTTGTCGAGACACCCTTGACCGACCTCAATGATTTTCCGATGCCGATGCGGGTAGATGTTGAATTTGCATCGCGGCGTATACGACAGGGGCTCGAGCAAAGACAGAGCGAGATCCATTTTCCAAAGTTGTTTACCGGCCTAATGAAAACACTCTCCTTACTGCCATTCGGCTGGCAACGATTTTTACTTACAAAGGTGTTAATGCCATAACTCCCCTCACATCCATCTGGCAGACCAGACCATTGGAACCGGGCTGGTCTGAAGAGAGCAACAAAAATGACAAGGCAACGCATCGCAATTATTGGCAGCGGCATCTCAGGACTGACCTGCGCTTATCTGCTCTCGCGTGAGCACGACATCACGGTATTCGAGGCAAACAACTACATTGGTGGCCACACCCACACGGTTCCAGTCGAGACTACTTCCGGTAGCTATGAAATCGACACCGGTTTCATCGTTTGCAACGACCGCAACTACCCCAATTTCATGAGTTTTATGGCGAAACTGGGCGTCTCGCTACAAGCAACAGAGATGAGCTTCAGCGTCCGCAACGACGCTGAAAATCTCGAATACAACGGTCACAATCTGAACACGTTGTTCGCGCAGAGGATCAACCTGATCAGACCAAAATTTATCCGTCTGGTAACCGACATTCTCAAATTCAACAAGGCCAGCAAGCTGGCAGTTGCTTCAAGTGATATCAATGACGTCACTCTGGATGAATTTCTTCAGGCACAGGGGCTGGGTCGCGGGCTGCGGGAAAGCTATCTGCTGCCGATGGTTGCAGCCATCTGGTCCTGCACTGTCGCTCAGGCGGGTCAATTCCCGCTCAGCTTTTTCCTCAAGTTCTTTTTGAATCATGGTCTGCTCGACATCAAGAACCGACCTCAATGGTATGTGTTGAAAGGGGGATCGCACAGCTACATTAATCCGATGACAGCCCATTTCCGGGATCGCATCAGGCTGAACGCCCCAGTCCAATCGGTGACCCGTGACGAATACTCGATAACCATCACGTCCGCCACAGGCACTGAACACTTTGACGAAGTGATACTGGCCTGTCACAGTGACGAGGCACTGGCGCTACTTCAGGACCCGAGTGATCTCGAACAGGACATACTGGGCACCATGGGCTACCAGGAAAACAGCGTCATCCTTCATACAGACGACAGCTTCATGCCAAGCCGCAAACTGGCCTGGGCGAGCTGGAACTTCCTCGCCGGAGAAGGCGGCAATCAAGACCTGCCTTTGGTCACATACTGTATGAATATTCTTCAGGGGCTGAACAGTCCTGAGCCTTTTCTCGTTTCTCTCAACGCCAAGCACAAGATCAATCCGGAAAAAACTTTACGGGAATTTACCTACGCCCACCCCGTTTACTCGGCTGAATCCAGCGTGGCACAGGGGCGAAGGACAGAAATTTGCGGTCACAACCGAACGCATTTCTGCGGAGCCTATTGGTATAACGGCTTTCATGAGGATGGGGTTCGCAGTGCTCTTGACGTTGCTGAGAGATTTGGGCAAGGGCTGTGAGTCGCGCGCCTGCCGCCAGTCTGTTGGATTCTGACGCGCTTGAAAGCGCAATCTTTTCCGGGGTTGTGCGCCACCGCCGGTTTTCTCCGACCCAGCATGAGTTTGAGTATCCGATCCACATGTTTATGCTCAGAGCTGATGAGCTACCACAGCTTATGGACCGCCACTGGCAGCTTGGGACGGAATGGTACCGATGGGCCAGATTCAAGCGTACTGACTACCTAGGGGGGACGGAGGATCTGGGCAGCAGTGTGAAAGCAAAAATCGCCGAGCTTGCCGGGCCGGCTGCCAAAGACATAGAAGGTGACGTATTCTGTCTGATTCACCTACGCTATCTTGGCTTTTATTTCAGCCCTCTGAATGTCTACTTTTTAAAGCAGCAGGACTGTTTCAGGTATATGCTTGCCGAAGTGAGCAATACACCCTGGCACGAAAGACATCATTACCTGGTGGATCTCGCTAATATTAGATCCCACGCCAAAGAGTTTCATGTGTCGCCGTTCAACCCAATGCAGCAAAACTATCACTGGATAATCAAGCCGCCAGATGCCAGTCATTGCTCGGTGCACATCGGTGTACAAGACCAGAACGAACCTGACGAAAAGGTGTTCGACGCAACGCTCAGCCTGGAAAGGCGCGAAATAAACCAAAGCAATTTGAGCCGCGTACTTATGAAGACACCCAGCCAAACGCTGTATCTTGTGCTGGGAATCTATTGGGAGGCATTGCGCTTATTTGTCAAGCGAACGCCACTTCACAGACATCCCAAGAAACAAGGTGTTAGGACGAAAAAAGGTACAGCATGAATAACGAAGACCTGAGCCTAGGAAACGGACAGCGCCTGCTGCAGACGGAGCGGGCCCCAAAATCAGCTGAGATGCTTCGCGATCTTTTCATTAAAATTCTCGGACATGCTAGCGAAGGACACTTTTTGCTGCGCGAAAAAGGCCGGATTATCGCTGAAGTCGGTGACAAAAGCTCGGCGCTCAGGGCCGAAGCCGACGTGGTCGACACTCGAGTTTATGCTCGCGCGCTGATCGGCGGCAACACAGCCGCCGGAGAAGCCTACGTAGACGGTTGGTGGACCTCACCCGATATTACCCAGGTGACACGTTTCTTCGCTCGCAATCTCCGCATGATGGATTACTGGGGCAGCCGCCTTGGATGGATGCTCAAGCCTTTCACCATGGTGCGGCTTCTCAGTCGCGCCAACTCCCGCGACCAAGCCAAGAAGAACATACTGGCTCACTACGACCTCGGCAATGACATGTATCAGCGCTTTTTGGATCCGCGCATGCAGTACTCCTCAGCCGTATTCAACACCCCAGAAGACACCCTTGCGGATGCCCAGACCAACAAGTTAAAGCGTATCTGTGAGAAGCTTCGGCTTAGCGAGAATGACCATCTGCTGGAAGTTGGCACCGGCTGGGGTGGGCTTGCCCTATTTGCCGCCACGCATTACGGCTGCAGGGTCACAACAACCACGATTTCTGACGAGCAGCTGAACTTCGCCAAAGCTCAGGTACAGGCTGCCGGACTCGAGTCGAAGATTACATTACTGGACCAGGACTACCGGTTACTCCAAGGGCAATACAACAAAATTGTGTCGGTGGAAATGATCGAGGCTGTTGGCAAAGGCTACCTCACCGGTTTCTTTGAAAAATTAAACAGCCTGTTAAAGCCCAACGGGCTGATGATGCTTCAAGCGATTACCATTGCAGATCAGCGATACACCGAATACAGCAGAAGCGAAGATTTCATCCAAAAGCATGTGTTCCCCGGTGGGTTTCTGCCGTCCATGAAACTAATGTCTCAGATCATGGCAGATAAAACGGACCTTATCGTCAGGGACATCCTCGACATCGGGCAGGATTATGCACTAACACTAGCCCGCTGGCGCGAGCGGTTTCTGGACAGCAAATCTGATCTTCTGGCTAGGGGCTATGACGATAGGTTTTGCAATCTTTGGCTTTACTATCTGGGCTACTGCGAGGGCGGCTTTCTGGAGCGCCGTATTAGCGCTGTTCAGCTACTGGCCAGTAAAGCACCACATCTATAAGCAGCTCTGCGCTCGAACTGATCAGCGGTCAACGCCGTGTCAAAATTTCTGCTGTCGAAACCTATCAACGTCGTGGTTTTCAACCTGACCTGGCTGGGCTGCGTGGTGGGACATGAGCAGTACTGGTGGGCCTTCGCCCCTCTTGTATTAGGGTATCTTGCCTTGCTGGTGCAGCGCCAAATATTCCGCGCTGGCAGGTTCCTGATGCTCTTCGGGCTTGGTGTCGGTATTGATAGTCTGCTTACTGTCTTGGGCGTTTTTCAATTTGGCCCCACCATCTTTTTTATCCCGCTCTGGCTCGTGTTGCTCTGGGCAGCCTTTACGACTACGCTATTTCTCTCGCTCGAAATCATAGGCCGTAACAAATGGATTGCGGCAATTTGTGGTGCACTGGCTTTCCCATTCAACTATGCCGTTGGCGAACGTCTGGGCGCTGTTTCTTTTGGCATAACAGACAATCTCACGCTCGCTGCGCTCTCTACGATTTGGACAATCGTGCTCCCCGCGATGTTTTGGCTCGCGGAGAATAATATCAGGCAGACGGATGAACTGGCCTAAGCGCTCGCCGTGGGTTTCCATTATGATCGCGCTGTGTTTTACCGCGGCTCTCCCTGCGCGTGCAAATTTACCTGACAGTCTGACAGAGATCGGTTCGGCAAGACTCAAAGTCTTTTTCTGGACAATCTACGATTGTTATCTGTACAGCAAAGACGGCATTTACCGAGGTTTAGAACCCAACTTGACCCTTCGAATTGATTATCGCAGACGTATCGGAAGAGAAGACCTCGTGGACCGTACCCGTTCGGAATGGCAAAAGCAGGGACTTTATTCAGAGGCCACTGAATTCTGGTTGGACGAGCTCACTGACATGTGGCCCGACGTAGAAAAAGGCGACCAGTTACTGATGCAGGTTACTGAGCAGCTTGCAAGCCAGTTTGTCTTCAATGGACAGGTGGTCGGTAGCATTTCTGATCCAGCATTCACCGAGCGCTTTCTGGCTATCTGGTTAAGCGAAAAAAGCAGCTACCCTGAACAGCGCAAGCAGCTCCTTGGGATTGAAAAGTTCGGATCATGATCCTGCTCATCCCTCCCATCGAGCCTTTCCGCAATGCCGCTTGCCAGAACACGAACCGGGCCATACTACCTGCGACCAGCGCCAGAATCATTACCTCAGTACAATAGCTTTTTTACGTCACTGATTTTTGGGTAGAATGCAGGAGAACTAGAAAAAGGAGTGCCAGCCATGGCCAAGCCTCTTAACCTGAAACTACTCACCCTGCTCTACGCAAACACCCTGCTTCTGTCTTGCAATGAGCCTCAAAGCCAATCCACAACAGTGGTGACGGCCGATCAAGCGCTAACAAACCAGGAACTCTTGGACCAATCCGCGAACACGTTCCAACGCGCCGGCCACGGCGCGCGTGACGGTGAGTGGCAGGCATTCGGTGGTGATCAGGGTAGCTCCAAGTATACGGCACTTGATGGTATCAATATTGAGAACGTGGCAGATCTTGAAGTCGTGTGGCGCCGGCCTGCGCTGGATCAACATTATCTCGACATTAATCCAAACCAGCGCTACACCACAAACTGGAATGCCGCGCCGCTTATCATCAACGGGGTGGGCTATGTTACTAATGGTGTTGGCCTGGTGGAAGCCTTTCATCCAGGTACCGGTGAAACGCTTTGGGTGCAAGAACCACCGGGCGGCGCAGAGGGTCTGCCAGGGGCCTCAACACGTGGTGCTGCGTACTGGAGTGAAGGAGATGAACAGCGTCTGTTCGTGCAGCGTGGTACGTTTCTGTATGCCTTGAATCCCGCAGATGGCACGACATTTGACGATTTTGGCGTTGACGGTCGCGTCGACCTGCAGCTTTTCCCGGTTGAATTTGAGCGATTCCGCTGGGGCGGCGTTCCCATGGTGGTTCGTGACGTCGTAGTAATCGGGCAAGCGATGTCGGACACGTTTCCGAACAAGGAAGCATTCAGAGGCGATGTTCATGCATTTGATGTCAGAACCGGCGCCCTCAGATGGACCTACCATACCATCCCGCAAGAAGGAGAATTCGGTACTGATACCTGGCAAGATCGCTCGTGGTCCTACACGGGCCACGCACCGGTATGGGCCCTGTTCAGCGCCGACGAAGAACTGGGGCTGGTCTATATGCCTATATCTTCAGCAACAAACGACATGTATGGCGGACACCGAATTGGCGACAACCTGTTCAGTCAAAGCCTAGTAGCCGTAAACGCCGAAACTGGGGAGCGCGTTTGGCACTACCAGACCGTGCATCACGGTCTATGGGACTACGACCCGCCGGCAGCCCCGATCTTGATGGACATTAACGTCGAAGGGCGGGAGATCAAGGCAGTAGCTCAGTTGACGAAACAGGCTTTCGTTTTTGTCTTTGACCGCGAAACCGGAGAACCGGTCTGGGATATTGAGGAGCGCCCGGTACCCCAGTCCGACGTACCCGGAGAGGTAACAGCAGGAACCCAACCCTTTCCCACCAAGCCTGCGCCGTTCGACCGGCAGGGCTCTACCGAGGAGAACTTAGTCAACTTTACACCAGAGCTTCGCGCACAGGCGCTAGACATCGCAAGTCACTACGTCACCGGGCCTTTGTTTACGCCGCCATCGATTGCGTCCGAAAATGGGACTCAGGGAACGATACAGCTGCCGGGTTCGCAGGGCGGGGCAGACGTCCAAGGAGCAGCTTTCGACCCTGAAACTGGAATTCTCTATATTCCTTCCATCACCTCCCCTTTCGTCGCAGATCTACTGCCGGGTGACCCTGAAGTGACGAACTTGTCGTATACCAAAGGTTCCAGACGCTGGTTAGCTGGCCCACAAGGGCTGCCTTTGTTCAAACCCCCTTATGGAAGAATTACTGCGATCAATATGAATACCGGCGAACACGAGTGGATGGTGCCGAACGGCTGGGGTCCGGTGAACAATCCGGCCATTGCGCATCTGGATTTGGGGAAGCTGGGTGTACCCGGACGCCCTTCCCCATTGTTGACAAAAAGCCTTCTTTTCATTGGCGAAGGGATGACCAATCAGCGCCGAGGTGGCCGCATCCCACCGGACATGCCCATTGAAATTGCGACTAACAGTGGAGGCCCCTGGTTCCGTGCCTATGACAAGACCAGTGGCGCCGTGGTTTGGGAAATCGAAATGGAGGCGGGCACCACCAATCCACCGGTCAGCTATGTCTACAACGACAGGCAGTATCTGCTTGTCGCCATCGGGGACTCCCGCCATGCGCCGGAAATGGTGGCCTTCGCTTTACCTGAGTAAATCAACCTGCAGCACTATTTTACGCAGTCGTAGAGAAACGCGGGCGGCATGTTGCGGAGGGTGAAGCGCAGCTTGACGTCACTGAACAAAGGCTTCATGTCTCCGTAATTGGCCAGAGAGTACTGATACTGAAGAAACCGGCCGCCGCTTCGCAGATTGTCTCCGACACTGACGAGAATGCGGCTGACCGTGTCATCATCAATCAGGGTCAACGGTAAACTGGAGATGACATGATTTACTTCACCGATCTGTAATTGATCTAGAATACTGCGAATAGAGGACGCGCAAGCGGTATAAACGTGGAGGCGACTGTCTTCAAATCTGCGCAGCTGATCCGCAAACTCATGGTTCACTTCCAAACAAATCAGCTGACTTCGCGGGTGCATCCGACGCAGCAACGCCTGAGTTACGCACCCATTACCTGGTCCCAATTCGACAATACAGCGTGATGTTTCAAAATCAATGGGCTTCAGAAGAGCTCTGATTAAAGCCTGGGAGCTAGGCGCAATAGTGCCTGTTGTCCTTATATTTCGGATCAGTTTAATCGAGTCACTGAATTGATGTTTCACTTTCATATTCGTAACCAATCGCCAAACTCCGAGCCAAAATATACATAGATGGCAACGAGCGGAATCTCGCCTAACGTCAATGGTCCAATTACTTTCCGAAAAGGGAGCCTCACCACGCCAGCTACGTAACAAATCAGGTCTGTGGGTACCAAAGGGAAAAACGACCAGCCGGCAATTATCCAGAATTGGCGCTTTCCACGCATGGTATCCTTCAGCCGTCCAATTTTTGTCGGATAGCTCTCTTCCAGCAGTCGATCATAGCCGCCGAAGGCCGGAAAGCTGTGTATCAGGAACGCGCCCACCAGAATACCCACCATGGAGGTGGCAAAAACAAGCATTAACAAATCGGGAAAAGTAATGGCGCCCGCCAGAACAAACGGAGTGACAGGGATCATCAGCAGCGAACGGGTTATGCACATCAGGAGGTAGACCAATAGCGCGCCGGAGCCCAAGCTACCCAGATATGCGGAGATTGAATCTCTGGTGAGCCAGTCCGGAAACAGCAGCAGAAAGCCGATAGCCACAGCGACCAGACAGAGCCAGACCGAGTTGATATGTCTGAGTATGTAAACGAGCAATGAGACTTCCTACGTTAATTTCACTGGCGGGCACTTGCAGCGTGGGTTCCAGCAGTGATTCAGGGCTGGTCTGAATCGACTGGCACACTCGCAGCGCTTAACTCACACAGTGTTCGAAGCACGATACGGCGAGCGAACAAAGTACCGGAATGGCTGGAGCGCAGCTCAAACAAAAGGCACCCGACCAACTGACAGGCGTTGTCCGACAGCAGCAGGGACTCTATCATCGCCGACGCTCAGTTCCAAGCAAGAGGCCGTTGGGATAAACTTTAACCATGCTGCATCATGAATTCATCACCAACGCCAAGGCTCATCCGGACAAGATCGCCATCGTCGACAAGACGACGGGCAATGATCTGAGCTATGGTCGTGCCTTGCTGGCTTCACTGATACTTTCCCGCCGCTTCAGAAAGCTTGAGCGAGGCCGGATCGGAATCATGCTGCCAACTGGCTCTGGAGCGGCCCTCGCGGTAGTGGGATCACTGATGGCCGGACTCACTCCCGTGATGATCAATTACTCCACGGGCGCGAAAAAGAACTGTCATTATGCGCAAGGCAAATGTGATTTCAAAACGATTATCACGGCCAGGGCGCTACTGGAACGAGTGGGCTGCGCTGAGTTGCCGGAGATGGTCTTCATTGAAGACATTCTCGCTAGCCTCGGGAGCTTGGAGAAAGCGCTGGCACTCGTCAAATCCAAAATGTCGGCTGGCCTGATCAAAAAACTCTGTGGCAAAAACGATCTGAAATCACCCGCTGTGATTCTGTTCACCAGTGGCAGTGAGAAAGATCCCAAGGTTGTACAGCTAACGCAACAAAACCTACTGTCTAACATCAACTCCTTTTCCGACATGATGGATGTCCGAGGCATGGACAACCTGCTGGCGGTGTTGCCCTTTTTCCACGTTTTCGGCCTGACCATCAGTCTCTGGACGCCTCTGTGCCTAGGTATGACTTCGATTGCTTATGCCAATCCACTCGATTTCAAAACCATTGCCCAGATAATCAAAGAACATAAGCCACAGCTTCTGATAGGCACGCCACTATTTCTAGAGGGCTATGCAAGGCATTCTGCACCGGGCGATTTTGCCAGCGTCGAACTAACGGTCACCGGAGCAGATAAATGCCCCGAAAGTCTCAGAAAACTGTATCGCGAGAAGCACGACATCGAAATCTTCGAAGGATATGGCACGACAGAGACTTCACCGGTCATTTCCATCAACCCAAGAGACAACAATCGTCCCGGCAGTATAGGTGTTCCCATCCCCGGCACCGTGGTGAAGATTGAAGCGATCGAAACTGGTGACGCCTGTGAGACCGGCGAAATCGGCAAGATTCTTGTCAAAGGCGACGGGGTCATGTCGGGATATCTGAATGACATGGAAGAATCCCATCTGCGGCTCAAGTCGGGCTGGTATGACACCGGGGATTTAGGCTGTATCGACGAAGAAGGTTATCTCTGGCATGTGGGCCGATTGAAACGCTTCGTTAAAATTGGTGGAGAGATGATTTCACTGGTCATGGTAGAGGAAGCACTGGCCAGCCTACTCTCTGACAATATCGAATGCTGCGTGGTGGAACTGCCGGATGCGAAACGTGGGTCGCGGATCGTTGGCGTTACGACTCGGGCAATTGACGAAAAGGAAATCAGCAAGCAGCTCTCCGAAGATTTGCCTAATCTGGCACTGCCAAAAAAATACGTCGTCGTCGAGGAGTTCCCCTACATGGGGAGCGGCAAAACAGATTTCCGCACCCTGACCACAATGGTGCGCGATATGGAAGACGCATCATAAGATCAGGCTTTTCTGCTTATTGCCTTGAAAACGCCGAGGCCATGAAGCTGATGGCCTCGACAAATCTGGTCATGAGATCAAATGGCAGGCCACAAGCCTGTCTTCGCCCCTGAGGGGAATCAGCTCCGGGGTCTTTTCCCGACACACATACAGAACTTTCGGGCATCGATTTGCAAAGCGGCAGCCAGGCCGAACATTGACCGGAGACGGAATTTCACCCTGAATCGACGTCGACACTCTGCCTTTTTCAGTGTTCGGATCCGGCTCGGGGTTTGAGCCGATGAGTACCTCGGTGTAAGGGTGCTTCGGGCTGAAGTAAACCTCGTCAGCCTTGCCAAGCTCTACCAGTGAGCCGAGATACATGACTGCCATACGATCACTAACGTAGCGCACCATGGAGAGATCATGGGCAATGAAAAGCAGAGTAAGCCCCATGGTTTCCTTGAGTTCAGCAAGCAGATTAATCACCTGCGCCTGCACAGACACATCTAGCGCCGAAATAGGCTCGTCACAGACCACAAATTCCGGCTCCAGAATAAGTGCTCGGGCAATGCCGATTCGCTGCCGCTGACCACCAGAGAACTCATGCGGATATCGAGACATGTGGTCTGCATGCAGCCCCACTTTCTCTAGCCAGTCAACGACCTGCTCTTTCACATCAGACGCACTTAAACTGGAGCGCAAACGCAGCCCCTCGCCAATAATCTCTCCTACCGTCATCCGAGGGTTCAGCGATGAATAGGGATCTTGAAAAACCATCTGCATTTTGGTGCCCAGCTTTTGGAAGTCTGCCGGCCGGTATTTTTTTGGCAAAGCCTCACCGCGAAAGATCACCTCGCCGTCAGTCTTGTCATGCAGACCCAACAGGGTTTTACCGAATGTTGATTTGCCAGAGCCGCTCTCGCCCACCAGCCCCACAATTTCTCTCTCGCCGATCGTGAGAGAGACGTTGTCGACAGCGTGCACAAGCTGATTGCCGCCCAGATCAAAAAAACGGGTCAGCTTTCTGACTTCAATCAAATCACCCATCAGCGAGCATCCTTGAAGAAAATAGTTTCCGGCTTTCTTCCTGATTTGGCATGATGCAGCCAACAGCTGGCAAAATGATGTCCGTGAAGATTATGACCTTGTGGTTGTCGTTCACTGCAAATCTGCATCGCATAGGGGCATCGAGGACAGTAACCGCAGCCCGCAGGCGGCGCGAAAAGGTCTGGTGGGCTGCCATCAATTGGCTTCAACACGTGTTGCCTGGCCGGATCATTCATCGGCATTGCCTCTTTCAGGCCCACAGTGTAAGGATGAGCTGAATGATAAAACACGTCATCTGCGCTGCCGTATTCCACGACTTTGCCAGCATACATGACCGCCACCTCATCCGCCATTCGCGCCACCACGCCCAGATCATGAGTAATCAGAATGATTGCCATGCCAGTTTCTTTTTGCAGTTCCTGCATTAAATCGAGGATTTGCGCCTGTATCGTCACATCCAGAGCAGTAGTTGGTTCATCGGCAATCAGGACCGAAGGCTTACAGCTCAGCACCATAGCGATCATAGCGCGTTGCAACATGCCACCAGAAAATTCAAACGGATATTGCCGCGCGCGTTTTGCTGCCTCTGGAATCTTACACAGTTCGATCAGCCGAATGGCTTCAGTGAATGCGTCACTGGCGGAGTAGCCGCGATGAACCTGTAAAGGTTCCGCGATCTGATCTCCGATTGTCATGGTTGGGTTCAATGACGTCATCGGATCCTGGAAGATCATACCGATCTCCGCGCCCCGAATCTGTTTACCTCCAACCGTGCTTCGACCTAGGGTTTCATGACCTCGCAACCGTGCTGAACCGGCAGTAATCCGGCCCGGTGGCGTCGGGATAAGACCCATGATGCTCTGCACCGTGACAGATTTGCCGCAGCCCGACTCACCAACGATGGCCAGCGTTTGCCGTTGATCCACTGAAAAGCTCACCCCTCGGACCGCCTGCACAGTCCCCCCATAGGTATCGAATTCAACCTGCAGATTTTCTACCGTTAACAAAGGGATTCCGGAATCGACGTTTTCTTTACCTGCCGTCACTCAACATTCCTCATGCGCGCATCTAGCGCATCACGCAAACCGTCACCTAGAAGGTTGAAAGCAAGCACCGTTACACTAATGAACAGTGCAGGAAAGAACAGCTCATGCGGCGTCGTCAGCATGGTCTTGATGCCTTCATTAGACATAGAACCCCAGGACGGTGTCGGTGGCGCAACACCCATACCAATGAAGGAAAGAAACGCCTCCGTGAAGATAGCGCTCGGAATAGCAAAGGTCACCGTGACGAGAATCACACCGAGCGTGTTCGGGATCATGTGACGCATGATCAAATATGGCGTACCGGCTCCGAGAAGCTGGGAGGCTCTGATGTAGCCCTGTTCCCTGATTTGCAGGATCTGCCCTCGGACCAGCCGAGCGGTTGAGGGCCACAACAGAACAACCAGCGCAACCAGCATAGGGAAAACACCACTTTCACCAGGACCAATTCCGAAAGCAATTTTGAACAGAATCATGAAGAGTAAAAAGGGCAGCGCTACGACAAAGTCCGCAAATCTCATCATCAACTGATCTACGCGTCCACCCATAAAACCTGCGGCAGATCCGTAAACAACACCAAACAGCACGAACAGAAAAGGCGCACCAATCCCGATAAAGAGCGATACACGGGCACCGGCCATCAAGCGCGCCAGCAAATCCCTGCCAAGATAATCCGTACCGAGCGGATGCAAGGCCAGAGCAATCGCGTCTCCAATCTGAACGGAATCTGACTCATCGATGAGTCCGCGTTCCAGCGCTTCAGCAAGGGTGGTAACGCGATCAATGTCCACTGAAATGAACTGATAACGATCCGTAGTCAGCCCGCGCTCATCCAGAGCCACAACGACGTAGTAGAAACGGCCGGGCTGAAGGTCCAGACGATCTTCGAAATACAGCGTATCGTTGTTCAGAAACTCCGCCATCGGAATGCCATAAGACAGCTCAGGCCCAATCGGAAACAGATTGCGATACAGCCGGTGGCCGTTGGCGCCGTCAAGAGCATCCCACTGCAGACGCACTGCTTGGCTCGTGGCTCTTTCGGCTAGCCGCAGGCCTGTCCCTGGAAGGCCAGGCGTGCCAAACCAGGGCTCATAATCTGAAACAAGAATGGCCGTTCGGTCTGTACCGGGAGGCTGGCTGATTTGATCAATGTCCTGTATTGCCGGATCAATCGGCCAGACCACTGGGCCGAAAACCGTGAACAGCATCAGCCCGATAATAATATAAAGTGACACCAGTGCCCTTTTGTTGGCCCGCAAGCGGTTCCAGGCATCCTGCCAGTAAGACAGCGAAGGTCGAGCAATTGCCTCTCCATGCTGTTGATCTGAAAGAGGAGCAAAACTGGAGGCGGTAAGATCGTTCACAAATCTAGCCTCACTCTAGGATCAATGAAGCCATAAACCACGTCGACCAGTATCACCATGAATACCAGAAAGGCGCCATAAAAGACCGTCGTCCCCATGATGACTGTGTAATCCAGTTGCTGAACTGCTTCAACGAAGTAGCGACCGAGGCCGGGAATGGCGAATACCAGCTCTACTACAAACCCCCCGGTAGTGATTGCAGCGATGGCTGGCCCCAGTACCGTCACAACCGGCAGAATGGCATTGCGTAACTGATGCCGCGTGAAAATTCTGGTCGGGGGGACGCCTTTAGATTTGGCGGTGCGAACATAATCCGAGCTGGTCACCTCCAACATGGAAGAGCGCATCAGCCGGGTGAGATAGGCCATGGTACTCAGACCAAGAACCAGCGCGGGCACCAACATGTGCATGACCGTGCCCCAGCCTGCGACCGGCAGCACAGTGAAACCCATAAGGGTATTCAAGCTGACCAGACTGAGCTGACCCAAGGCAGCTACGACAAAACTCGGCACAGAAATTCCGAGTATCACCAGAAACATTATGAGATAGTCTGGAAGCCGATTTCGATACAAAGCAGTGAGCGCGCCAAACAGAACTCCGCCAATGGCGGCAAACACCACGGCGAGAACGCCCAGAATCGCCGAAACTGGAAAGTGTTCACGAATAATGTCGTTGACCTCCCGATTCTCCTGCACGAAGGATATGCCGAAGTCTCCGCGTGAAAGATTACGCAGAAAAATCAGATATTGCGTCGTTATCGGCTGATCAAGCCCGTATTTCGATTCAAGATTGGCGCGTGTGGTTTCCGTCATCGCCCGGTCATTTGTTAGCGGGTCACCTGGCACGTTGTGCATAGCGAAAAATGTCGCCGTGGCAATAAACCAGACGGTTATGATCCCCTGGAGGGCGCGTTTCAGAATGTAAAGCCACATAATTCAGCAAGACCGGCTATTGGGATTGAAAGGCCTAGTCGGAAGATTGTTCGATATAAGCGTAGTTATAATCAACTTCGGGACCCACCGAGCGCCGCCTGAAACCTTTCAGACGGGGATCAACCACAAAAGAGATGCCCCGTTCATACATAGGTAGGATCACCACATCCTCATAAAGCAGATGTTGGATGTCTCCAAACGCATCCATACGCTTCTGAGGGTCGAGCTCTGACTGGGCAATACGAATCAGAGCGTCCATTTCCTGGCTGCTGTAGCGTCCGCGATTCTGCAAATTCCATGAGGAAAACAGGTCTCCATAAGTCAAGACGTCATTGTAATCGGGACCCCAACCTGACAAGACGACATCAAAATCTCCCCGTCTCATCTTCTCTAGCCGTTGCTTAAAGATCTGCACATCAATCAGGAACTCCAATCCTAGGTGCTTGCGGAACAGCTGTTGATAATACTCGGCTGAAAGCAGCCCGATCGGGGTATCACCGGCCAGCATAATCAACGGCGGAAATTCCTCAATGCCGAGCTCCTGCCGCGCCAGCTCCAGATGTTCGCGTGCTTTTTCGACATTAATCTGATGCTGTACCGGTGGATATTCTTTTTGGAATGACTCAGAAACACCCGCCAGCCAGGCAGGGAACAAGCTGACCCCAGGCAGATAGCTAGGCTCTTTCAAAACCTTATAGACCAGCTCATTAGGATCTTGCGCCAGCTGAAGCGCCCGCCGAAAGTTTTTATTACGAGTGATGCGATCATCGCGATGATTGAATTCCAGGTAAAATACAGAGCCATCCATGGAACGGTCAATCTGCCAGCGCTGTTCCATAGCGGTTGGCAGCATCGGCGACAGTAGATGCGTATCGACGATCTGCCCATCCTTGAATAGGTTCAGCTTTGCATTGATGTCCTGAGTAATATAGGCGGTGCGAATTTCATCGAGGAAGCCTTTGTTTTCACGATTCCAGTATTTGTCATTCTTTACCCAGCGCATGGTTGAACCATGCACCCAATCGGTCAGGACATAGGCGCCGTTGTACACCAACATATCTGCATCGGCTCCATAACGACCATTGGTGCTGTTATAGAAATCTTCACGCACCGGGAAATAAGTTAGATAGGCCACCAACTTGTCGAAGTAAGGGGTGGGACGCTCAAAATCTACCTCCAGTATCCGGTCACTGGCCGCGCGGACACCCAGCGTGGCAACCGGCAGTTCTCCCCGGTTTATCGCCTCGGCGTTCTTAATAGGATAAAGAATGAACGCATACTGTGAAGCGGTTTCCGGATCCAGAGTACGCTTCCAGGAAAAGACAAAGTCCCGGGCCGTTACCTGCATACCGTCACTCCATAGCGCGTCTTCACGTAACCAGAACGTTGCCCCGTCTTCACGAATCTCATATCGCTCAGCGACCCCCGGCACCAACTGAGCGTCTATGTCGTACCCCAGTAAACCTTCCATGACATGGGCCAGAACCACATTGCTCGACGCGTCAGTGGCCCGATTAGCATCCAGCTGCGGTGGCTCCTCTCGGAGCGCAATGGTGATGGCGTTGTTCTCGTAATCGATAGCGTTACCAGAAATCGTGCTGCCGGCCTCGCCGGCCACTAAAGACAAAAGATAGATCACTAGGGCCAGACCGACCATGGCGTAAGCAGCGAACTTGGCGAGTTGCCCACCCACTGAACGAACGAACCCATCGTCTCTGGACACAGGATTTAAACTGGACTCTGACACGCGCCACCTCCGCGCTCGAGGATACCCCAGCGTCCTGACGCTCACAAGCTTCCTGCAGTGCGCCAGAGCCCCGTGCAACAATGGCCCTTAATTCGCCGAGGCAGGCGCTTTAGGGGGCAATACAGTGAGGGTACGCACCTTGCGCTTGGCAGCCTTCTTTCCACCAATCATACGCAGTGGCCTGCAGAAAAAAGTGCTGTAGTCGGACCCTTTAGAGGATGCTTTCGATAACCCCGACTAGACCACCACCGATCAGAAAGGCGATAGCCAAAAAGCCCGGCAAAAATCCCCGCCCTCGCTTGGCCGGGTCTGAAAGATAGGCCTGCAGGTAGATGACTCTGGAGACCGGAAACACAAGACCGACCGAAGCAGCGATCACAGGATTTCCGTAGATTCCGTAAATCACGATGGCAGGCATAAAGATCAGCAGTTGCTCCGATGTGTTCATGTGCACACGATAATACCGATCGAACATGGGATCTCCGGATACGGCGGGCGCAGGACAGTTGTATTTCGCTCGGGCACGTCCGACAAGAATGCCGAAAACAATATATTCAATCAGCGCAATTAGGATGACCAGCGCAACGTATTCCATAGACCTGTCCCTTAGTTTTTTATATGCAATGACCGACGACTCGAACGTCGCTGCAGTTGGCGCACCCGGTTTGCAGAATCCGCGATCCGGCTCGGCAGCGAGCTATGAGGAGAGTAATTTGCGCAGCCTTGAAGAGTCAACCACGAACAACTCCTCTAAGAAAGGGCTATACCAAAGTCGCCAAGAATCCCGGCTAAGTGCGGCCGGCTCGGAGTTTTGGCGGCCTGAGCGGCAAATCAGAGCACGTACTGCATACCAACTTGAAATCTGCTGCGGTAGACTTGTCGGGTAGGATGAACCCGCCACCATAGCGCAATCATGGAAACCCTCATGGCCGCAAAGCAACAACCCGAATTCAATTTTGAAGAAGCACTGGAAGAGTTAGAGCGACTGGTAAGCTCAATGGAAGAGGGGGAACTCAGCCTCGAGGATTCCATGAAGGCTTTTGAAAAGGGCATCAAACTGACCCGCGAATGCCAGACGGCGCTGCAGAAAGCGGAACAAAAGGTACACATTCTTCTGAATGAGAGTGGTGAAACCCAGGCTTTTGACGTCAAAGACGAAGGCTGAGGCAGATCCCGTGGACTCGCCGCCCCAATTGCAAAATTTCTTTGAGAGCTGCCAGCGCCGCATTGAAGCGGTGCTCTCTGATGAAATCAAGCAGTGCGATGCGAGCCACTCGCTCCGGGAAGCCATGGCTTACGCCTGCCTTGATGGCGGCAAACGAATACGTCCGGTTCTTGTCTATGGCGCCAACCGGGCGCTGGGCGGAAACATGGCTGATGCTGATCCGGCTGCTGCCGCCGTGGAACTCATGCATAGCTACTCGCTGATACACGACGATCTGCCTGCCATGGATGATGACGACCTGCGTCGGGGCAAAGCTAGTGTCCACAAGGCATTTGATGAAGCGATTGCCATTCTTGCCGGCGACGCCTTACAGAGCCTGGCGTTTGCCGTGCTGGCAGAGACTTGCCGCTCTCGAACGGCGGTTACTCGACTCAAGCAGATTCAGGTTCTTGCCTCGGCGGTCGGAGCCAACGGCATGGTCGGGGGGCAATGCCTTGACTGTTGCGCCACCGGCAGCGAGGCTTCCTTGCAGGCTCTTGAAGCACTGCACCGCCTGAAAACCGGAGCACTTATCCGCGCCAGCATCCTTCTTGGCGCCCATTCTGCTGATGGCGTCTCCGACCAACAGCTAGCCGACTTCCAGCTCTATGCCGATTGCATCGGCCTAGCCTTTCAGATTCAGGATGACATTCTTGATGTGACCGCAGACACAGCATCCTTGGGCAAGCCCCAGGGATCAGATCAGCACAATGACAAAACCACCTACGTCTCACTGCTGGGCCTGGAGCAAGCCAAAAGCAAGGCATCCGAACTGACCGGGCAGGCAATATCTGCGCTTACCCACTTCGGTTCAGAGGCTGATCTGCTGAGGGAGCTCGCGGCTTTTATCACCAGCAGAGCCAGCTGATTGACCTTGCGGAGCCGCTCAATTAATTTACGCATCCTCGGGGCTTTCGCGTAATTGGTTGAAAACTGCCCTCGCTCACGATCAAATAGTCAGATGCTAACAGAAATACCGACATCAAGGCCGAAAACCCCACTGCTGGATACCGTTGACAGCCCGGCGGATCTGAAAAAATTGGCGCGCTCCCAACTAAAAGAACTCGCACACGAACTGCGCCTATTCCTGCTTTACTCAGTAGGCCAGACAGGAGGGCACTTCGGCGCAGGACTAGGCGTTGTGGAACTCACCATCGCGCTGCATTACGTATTCAATACGCCCGAAGACCGTCTAGTCTGGGATGTGGGGCATCAGGCCTACCCCCACAAGATTCTCACTGGGCGTCGCGAGCGTATGCTGACCATGCGCCAGGCCGGCGGCCTAGCCGCCTTTCCCAGCCGAGGTGAAAGTGAATTCGACACCTTCGGAGTCGGTCACTCCAGCACCTCAATCAGCGCGGCCTTGGGCATGCTGGTCGCCAGTCGCCTGCAAAACAGAGAGCAGCACAATATTGCGGTTATTGGTGACGGGGCGATGACCGCCGGAATGGCATTTGAGGCACTCAATCATGCCGGCCACATCGATGACAACGTTCTAGTTGTCTTAAACGATAACAACATGTCCATTTCAAAAAACGTCGGTGGCCTGTCCAGCTACTTTGCGCGCATGTGGGCGAGTAAGCCCTACAACTTTATTCGCAAGGGCAGCAAGCGAATGCTTTCGAAGGTTCCTCCCGCACTAAAAGCTGCTCATCGGGCCGAGGAATATCTGAAAGGCATGGTGTCTCCGGGAACCCTGTTTGAAGAAATTGGTTTCAACTACATTGGCTTAATAGACGGGCACGATGTCAACCGCCTGGTTGAAATCCTGGAAAACATGAAAACCTTACGTGGACCGAAGTTACTCCATATCATCACCCAAAAGGGCAAAGGCTACAGTGAGTCGGAAAATGACCCTTTCGGCATGCACGCCCTGAGTAAAGTTGACGCCTCACCCGAAAACAAGTTTATCTCACCGGATAAAGATAAGTCTGCC